>NZ_JABAFQ010000014.1 GCF_012843705.1 Fusobacterium sp. FSA-380-WT-3A
ACTTATTTTTGTCTATTTTCATATAAAAAATTAAAAAATTTTTATATAAAATCAATTTATAATTTCCTTAGAAATAACAATAAAAAACCCGAGGTATTACCCTCGAGTTTTCTATATTATAATAAGGATTCAATATTAAAATTATATTTTATTAGCATTTACATATTACTTTTATTAAAATCTATATCCTATTCCTAAGTTTGCTCCATAATTTTCTGTTTTATTACTTCCAATTGTATATGAAGCTCCTAAATTATAGAATAATCCAAATTCATTTTCTATCTCAGTACCTAATGTAAAGTTTACAGAATTTTCTGTTAAATTAGCACCTAATATATTAAAGGTTCCACCATTTATAAAACTTCCCTTAAATTCTTTATCAATATCACCAAATAATTTTGTATAATTTACACCTGCTACAAATCTCAAAGTATTTCTATTTAGTACAATTTCTTTTGATATATCCAATCCTATTGTTGTATCAAAAGTAGATATATCAGCATCTTTTAATTTAAAGTAAGAATCCTTTATATCATCTTGCTCTATATAAGTATATCCCAATCTTACTTTTGGTTCAAAAGATACTCCTTCAAATTTAGCTATATATTTTACTTGTCCATATGCTGATAATGAATTTGTTTTATATGAAGTTTTTGATAATAATCTACCAGCTTTGTTATCAGTATCATATTTTCCTAATTGATATCCAGCTCCAGCAGTTAAATTATAATTTCCTATTGTTTTTCTTGAGTAAGTTCCTAAATAGAATACATCTCCTTTAGAAGTTCCACCATTAGAATCTAAATTTTGTTTTGAGCCAGAGAAAACAAATCCCATTGATGTATTATCATCTATTCCATATTCTAAATTAGCTAATAATCCAGATGTTTCTAATGTAGAATCATAATCTTTTCCTAATGTTCCTTTTCTATCATATTGATTTTTATCATATAGGACTTTTCCTGAAGCTCCCCAATCTCCTGTTTTAACTGTTCTATCTATTCCTAATAAAGTATCTTCTGACAATTTAATATTTTCATAAGAAGCCTTTACAGTTTCAGAATAAATATTAGAAGAATATATTGTATCTAGCTGTTTTTCTCTTAGAGATATTTCTCCACCTTCAAAATAATCACTAACATTTGCAGCAGCATTATTAATATTATTTAAGATACTATTTCCTTCAAATAACTTATCATTATATCCTATTAACAGTTTACTTTCTGTACTTCCATCAGTTGATAAATCAGATTTCTTTAAAACATATACTCCATTATTATTGTTAATTACTCCAACACCTATATCTTTAAAAGTATTTTTTCCTAAAGAAATTTCTGTATCTTTTCCATAAATATAAGTAGTATCTAACACTATATCTTCTTTATTATCTTGTGTTCCTTTTACTATTACTCCATTAGAATTTCCTAGAGCATTAGTTTTTCCATCACTATTAGAAACTTGTAATACTAGTTTTCCATCTTTATCTATATTAACAGTATTTCCATTCTCTAACTTAGAATTAGAAGTTAATGTTAAGTTACCTTTAATGTCAGTAGTTCCTATATTTAAGTTTCCTGACAACAAACTATTTCCTCTAGCTTCTAAAGAATTAACCTTTGTATCTCCATATATACTAGAATTTTCTAATATTAATTGTCCATTAGAAGAGTTATTACCTATATTTCCATTAACTCTTGTATTATTATTTAATGTTAATTTAGAAACTTGTTCTTTAAATAAAATATCAGCTGTATTATCTCCATTTCCATTTATAGAACCAGAAGAAATTTTTAAATCTGTTACTGTTAAATTTCCACCATTACCAAAGTTAAGAGTGGTATCATTTATAGTTGTTTCATCTTCAGTTTTTACTGCTCCAATAATATTTAATGATTTTAAATCTATTGGTTTTTCTCCACCTTTGATTATTACTCTACCAGCTAAATAAACTCCCTCATTTTGATTTATTTCACTTATTTCAATTTCTTTATTTCCAATTACTTTATCATCTTTATCAATAGCAACCTTATTTTCTTTGTCTATTAACATTCCTGTACTATTAAATTCATTTCCAAATAAAGTTGAGACATCTATACTTTCTAATTTCTCTGCTGTTTTATCTTCAATCTTAATTTTTCCTATATTTGTTGTTACTCCATTTCCTGCTGAAACTTTATCTTTTAAGTAAACTCCTATAGTTCCATAGTTTTCCAAATCAGAATCTTTTAAAGTTATAAATGTTCTACTTGAATCATCTTTAGGATTAGAAATATTAATAACACCTCTATTAACTATTTTTCCTCTTGTTTCAGAAGAATCCATAGTTACAGGAGTAGTTGTTTTATTAACTTTTCCTATAACTGAAATTTCATCAGTTGTTATTTCTGTTCCTTCTTTTACTTCTATATTATGGAAATCTTTAATAGATTTAATATCTCCTTTATATCCATCTATTATTAAATTAGAATTTTCTACTGTAGATACTCCAGATTTTTCATCTAGCTTTGTAGATTTTCCTTGTCCATAAAGACTTCCTATTATTTTTCCACCAGTAATATTTATTGTAGAATTTTTAACAGTTGATGTTGCTCCAGCTGTGGCTATTCCTCCAGCTACTATATCTCCTTTTACTGTTCCATCTAAAATATTAATTATTGAATTTTCTACATAGGCTTTACCCATATTTCCTGTGGCTACTCCTCCACCAAATATGGCTACTCCCTCTCCTAAAGCTGTTACTTCTTTGTAGTATGTTTTTATATTTTGAGTTCCCAATGGTTTATCTGTTTTCATTAAGCTATTTAGATGTTTATAACCAAATTCTGTTACTTCTCCACCTTTTATATTTATTGTACTTGTTCCTGAAATAATAGCCTCAGCATTAGTTTTATTTGATTGTGAATCATCTATAACTATTCCTCCACCAAATAATCCATCTATAGAACCACTATTTAAGTTAATTTCACTATCTTTTACCTTTGTGGTTACTTTTCCTTCAAAATTTAATCTTCCATCATAATTTCCACTTCCGTAATAAAGAGCCAGTCCATTTCCTGAAACTCCTATTACTTCTGCTCCATTAATATTTATTGTAGATTTTTCTTTTACCTCTGTAGTTGACTTTGTCCAACCATTCCCTGTTGAAATTCCATTTCCTAAAATTCCCACAACATAGCCTTTTTGTAAATCTATATTTGTGTTATTAGCAGTAACTGTTGATATTCCTTTATCTGCAGCTATAGAAATTCCATTTCCACCTACTCCAACTACAACTCCTTTATCTTTTGTATTCATTATGATTGTTTGAAGATTTTTTACTAAATCTTTTTTAGTTAGAATTCCTTTCATTCCTAAAATTATATTAGGAATTTCATTTTTATTTTCACTTAAATTTTTATTTACATTAACTACAATATTAGTATCTCCAACTTCTACTGTTGATGTTGATATTTTATCTTTTTCAGTAGGAGCTTTTCCTTGAGGAGAATTTTGGTGAGATACTGCTAATCCACTTCCTAATATAACAGCTGCTGATGTATTTCCAGATAAATTAATATTTGTATCTTTAGATTTTACTGTTGAATTTCCACCATCATTTAATCCAGAAATAGTAGCTTTAATTCCTGATTTTTCTATTGTAAATTTATCATCTTTTAAGGTTCCACCTAAAGTTTTATCTTTTAAAAATTGGGAAACATCTGTAGATAAAGCTGCTCCTCCTCCAAATATACCTCCTACAACTCCTTGTTTAATATCTATATTAGTTTTTCCATTAGTTTCAGAATGAGCTTGTCCACCAAGAGTAGATACTGACATTCCTCCTCCAAATAACCCAGTTGTAATACCATCTATATGTTTTTCTCCCTCTACAACTGAATTTATACTGATTTTAGTATCTCCTGTTACTATAGAAGTTGCTTGTCCACCAATAGCTGTAGATAATCCTCCTCCTGTAACTCCAGCTATGTTTGATGTTCCATTAATATTTAATTCTGTATTTCCATTAATAGTAGTTGTTGCATTTCCATTTAAATCTAAATCAAGATTAACTTTTGTTTTTGAAACCTTTTTCTCTGCTTCTACTTTTATATTTCCTAAAGATATAGCTGTGCTTCCTACACTTCCACCTATTAAATTTCCACTATTAACTGTTACAACTGAGTCTCCTTCTCTTGTTATTTTTAAATTTTCTTCTCTAGTGTATGATGTTATTTTAGTAGGTATAAAAGGAACATTTATTTCACCTACTCCAACTCCCATATCTCCACCTATTAACCCTACTACTACAGGAGATGTTTTTCTTTCTAAATCTCCAATTTCTGTATTTGTTGACCCTTTAATTGTACTAAACCAATTAGTATTCGTTCTATCTAAAATTTCCAAAATTTTCTTTGAATTTGGTCCTAATTTATTACCTGCTAATTTTCCTAAATTTTGAAGACGACTTACTCCATAACTATATTTTCCTTGACCAGCTAAAGCACCTGTTATTACATAACTTCCTTGATTATTTTCATCTATATAATTTTTATTGTGCTTTATACTTTGAGACAAGGCATTTCTCACATCTTTTATACTTTTAGCACTTTTTAAATCTTCTAGAAACAAATAAGCACTACCTTTTGTTTTAATTACTAGATTTCCATCTTTTCCAACAACAAGCTTGCTTGTTTTCAAATCATTTAATGCTTTATTATCATAAACTCCTTTTGCAGAACTCCAAGTTACCTTATCAGTATCTGCACAAAAAACAACAGTACCAGCTATTAAAAATCCTACTACTGTTGCCATTGTAATTTTTACTTTTGATTTTAGAAATCTTTTTAAATTTTTTTCTGTTTCATTGTAATGTTGCATATGGGTATCCTCCTTATTGCTAAATAGAAATCTTTAGAATAAAAAGGTCTATCTACCCTACCTAACATGCTAATTTTTAATTTGTCCATTCACTAAATAAACTCTCTCTATTTTTAGAATAACATAACTTTTTAAAAAAATCAACTATTTTTAGTTATTTTTATTCGATTTTTTTACTTTTATTTCTTTTTTAATATCAATTTTTAATTATTATTCTTTTTTCATTGCAAATTATATTTAAAATTTTTAACTGTTATTTTATTTTCTAAAATATATAATAAAAACCCGAGGTATTACCCTCGAGTTTTTTAATTCTAAAAACTTTTTATAAATATTAACTATTTTTCAATAATACTTACTTCTACTCTTCTATTTTGTGCTCTTCCCTCTCTAGTTGAGTTTGATACAGCTGGTTTTGTTTCTCCATAGGCTTTTGTTTCTATAATTCTAGTTTCAATTTTAGAAGCATCTCCTAGTATATTAACTACCTCTTTTTCTATAGATTTCACTCTTCTTTCTGAAAGTCCTTTATTATATTTTTCTTTTCCTATACTATCTGTATGACCTTCTATTAAGATTTTTCCATCTACATTATTATCTTTTACATATTGAGCCACTTCTTTAACACTTTCTAACTCTTTATCAACTGCTTTATCCTTATCAAATCCAAATAAAGATTTTACATTTAATAGATTTTCAGGAATTCCATAATCATTAAATCTAAATGTGAAAGTCAATCCAACAGACCAATAGTCCTCATCTCTTTCAAAATCTCTTTCTGTTCTTCCTTTTAATCCTATTGTTAAATAGTCCTCCTTATCAAAGTTAACTCCTATTTCTCCTGCTACAACCCCTCTAGTTTTTTCAAGAGCTTCTAATGATGAGTAACCTGTAGAAGAATTTATTGTTCTTACTCTATTTTCATCATAGTTAGTTCCAAAATCATAAGAATAATTAACATCTCCTAAAAGACTTACTCTCCATTTTTCTCCTAAGTTTTTAGAAATATTTCCGTTAAGTCCTAACATTGCTTTACTGCTAAAGTAGTCGTTAGATTTAACTTCTATTCCTATATCTCCTTTTTCTTTAATATGTTCAAAGATTCCATATTCAAGATTTAAACCTGTGTAAATTCCAACATTACTATTGTCTTTTACAAATATAGATTTTCTTAATTGGTTATCTAAACCAATTTGGTAAGAACCATAATGGGCTTTTCTATTTATAGAGTTATTATTTATATTTCTATCCATTCTATGATAGTTATAACCAATATCTCCTCTTGTAGTAAATGTAATTCCATTGTCATACTCTTTAATTCTGTGGATTCCTCCTCTTAATGAGTAAACATCTTCCTCAGTAGCAGAACCATCAAATTTAAACTCTGTTCCTGTAAATCCTAATGTATATCCATATCTATCTAATCCATCAAACTCTTTCATATAGTTGACACCTTTTGTATAGTATTTGTATCCAGCTATATTTTCATTGTTGTTTGTATATTCATTATCAGTGTAGATAATATTAAATTTAGAATTTTCATATGTTGGGGTACCTGAGCCAATTAACTCTTTAAATGAGTTATCATATACTCTACTGATATCTTGCATTCTTGATTGAAGATTAGAGTATGTATTAAGTCCTGAAATTTCACCCATTATTCTATTGTATTCAGAATTAAATACAGTAGTATTTCCCAAGCTATCTAAGTAGTAGTTTAGATTTTTCAATACTTCACTATCTTTTCCACCATTAACAAGGATATTATCTAAAGAATCTTCTAAGCTATCATATCTACTTCCAACACTTATGTCTTTGTAATCTACCTTGCTGACAGTTAAATCTCCCTCAACTAATTCTGTATCAAATAAAGGTGATGTATTAATATTGATGTCAGCACTTGGGTCTATAAAGTCCTCTACTGTATATGATAAGCCATCTCCTTCTAAAGCAAAGTTAGAATCTAGTTTAATATCTCCTGACATTTCAGGGGCTATAAATCCAGCTCCACCAGCAGTAATATCTATTGTAGGATTATTTAACTTGATATTGTAATCAGTTTCTAATATTCCACCAATATTTGAGAAGTTATCATTTACTTCTAGTATTCCCTCTTTTTTATCTATTACTAGACTTCCTTTATCAGATAAATTTTTATCTAGTTCTACAGTACCTATTCCATTAGAAGAAGTTATATTAATTTTACCTGTATTCTTTAATTCTCCAACTCCCATAATTCCAACACCATTATTTACATTAAGTGCTCCGTTATTTTCAAAGGCAGAAGAACTATCTATATACATTCCTATTCCATCATTTATATTTATAATACCTTTTTCTCCATTTGTAATAGTACCACCATTAATAGCTCCCATACCTATTAATAAAGTATTATATGGAAGATTATCATTATTTCCATATGAATATTCACCTTTTTCAAGATTAATAGTTCCATTATTTATAGCTTGAGAACCTGTACCTGTGGCTATCATTCCAGTTCCTTTACCTGTTACAGTAATATTTCCTCCTTCAGCATTTACCACTGTTGCTCCATAAGAAGCTTGCATTCCTACTCCACCATTTTCTATATTTATTTTTCCACTATTAGTAAAGTCTACATATCCAACTACTTGTACTCCTACTCCTCCATTATTAGCTACAGTTATTGTTCCAGAGTTTGTTCCAGTTGTTCTTGGTCTTTCTCCTCCAATACCGTTAGCCATATAGATTCCTATAGAAGCGTAAGTTTTATCATCAATATCCATAAGAGCTCCACCTACAGAAATATTTCCTTTATTATCCACAATGTTTTTTCCTACTGAATAAATTCCTATAGAACCATCACCAAGAGTCATATTAGAACTATTATTTATGATAATTGATTCTCCTGTTTTATCAATTGTTCCATCATCTTTTTTAGTTCTAGAAATAGCCATAATCCCTGTAGCTAAATTATTAACTTCCCATTCTCCAGCTCCTACTGTTATTGTATTTTTAGAATCTTGATTTGAATCTTCTCTTGTTTCAATTTTTCCTAAATCCTCAATATTTAATACAGTATTTTTATAGATTCCAGCAGTTCCTTTTCCAAAAACATTAGCAGTACCATTATAAGTTATATTTCCATTATGGATACTTGCTATTCCTGTTGTATTTTCTCCAGATACTTCTAAATCTCCATTTGCAACTTCAATATTAGTATCTCTTCCAAATACTCCAATAGCTCCATCAGAAACTGTAATTATTCCATCTTTTACAGCAACAGTATGCATATGGTCATGAGCTTGGTTATTTTTATCCTCTATAACTCCAGCTATTCCTACACTTTCTTTTCCTTTAGCTGTTACATTTCCATTATGAGTTACATTATAGTTTTTAGAATAAATACCATAACTATGGCTTCCAACCTCTATATCTCCTGTTCCTGTATATGAATGTTTCCATCCTTTATTATTAGCTGTTAAATATACTCCTATAGAGTTTTTATTTTCATTAGGTTTTTCTACATTTTCATCTAATCCAACTTTTATATCTCCATTAGCCACTATTACAGAATTTTTACCAAGAATACCTATATTATATTTTCCATTTACCTCTACTAAAGTTTTTCCTTGAGAGAATTCTAAATTTTCTCCAGCATTTAAAGTTACGCTATTATTATTATTTTTATCTGTTGCCTCATTATAATTTTCTCTTCTAATAATAGTACCTATACTATAAGAAGATGTTTTACACATACTAGAATTAAAATTCTCTATAGTTCCATAAGTTCTATCATAAATAGTTCCTATTGTATGATGAGAATTTTCTTTATGAACTATATTAATATTAATTGGATTTTCTTGATTTTCAGAAAGAATATTTGATTCCTTGTAATAAACTCCTACTGAATAATTAAATTCTTCTATATTATTTTCTTTTTTACCAATAGATACTCCACTTCCTAAAGATATTGTTGTTTGTTTATCCAATATATTTGGAGTATTTGTAGTTGAACCTTTAATAACTACTCCTGCTCCTCCACCAGTTACCTCAATATTAGAAATTTTTTGTCCATTAGTAGATGTAATATCTCCACCATTTTCAAGTATCATTCCAATATTCCCATTATTAACTTCTAAAGATGTAAGGGTATTATTTGTAAAATCAAGAACTCCATTGTTTACATGCAATAAAGCTCCATTTTTAGATACGTCTATTTCTCCTAAAGTTTTCATAGTTAAGTTACTGTCTTTTACATAAATAGCAGTTCCTTTTTCTCCTACAGAAATTTTTCCATTAGAATTTATTATTGTTTTATCATCTATTGTATTATTTTCAATTTTTCCAACAGAAGCTATACCTATTCCCTCTTTACCAGTAGTAATATCTCCTAAACTATTAATAGTTGTACTAGAGTTATTAATATATAATCCTAAACTTTCATCTCCTAAAGTAATATTTCCTATATTTGTAGATGTAGCTGAATAATTATTTAGGTATATTCCTAGATTTCTATTTCCATTTGTATTTCCAGAGATATTTCCTAAAGAAACATTTCCTGCTATTCCATTTAAAACAATACCTGTGCTTTCTATTCCTGAAATATTTATAGTTCCATTATTTGTTATATCATTAGTTTTTGTACCTATGTAGTAAATACCTGTAGCATAATCTCCAACTTCTATTTTTCCGTTTCTATTATTGAAAATATTTACATTATCTCCATAAATTCCAGTAGACAAGTAAATTTTTTCCTCTGCAGTATCTTTATTTTCTATAACACCTTCTATAGTTATTTTATTATTATTTTTTATAGATACTCCTTGAACTCTTCCTTTATTTCCAAGTCCTGCCATTCCTACTACAGATTTTCCAGATAAAGTAATTTCTCCATTATTTGTTACTTCTGTTTTAATAGCTCCATTTTGTTTTCCTAAAAGTCCTATTATTCCATCTGCATCTTTAGAATTTTCATTTGTAATATTTGCTGACGAAGTAAGATTCCCATCTAATACATAAGCTCCTGCTCCTTGATATTTTCCAGAAACTACTGGAGTTTCTATAGAATTATCAAATGAAATCTTTGTTCCTTCTCCTAAAGTTACATTTCCACCTTTAGAATATACTCCTACAGAATATCCTTGAAGATTTAAAGTATCTCCATTTGAAGTAGTAATTTCAGAACCATTTCCTCCATAAATTCCTACTCCATAAGATGTGTTAATAGTATTTCCTCCAGTTAAGGCAATCTTTCCAGAATTAGTGTAAATACCTATTCCTGTTTCTTTTTTATTTACTCCTGTATCAGGGTCATTACCTTCTGAATAAGAATCAATATTTATTGTACTTCCTGATAAAGTTAATTTAGTATTTGAATTGTCTGTTGAAGTTCCTACTACTATTCCTACTCCTTTAACTAAATCTATATCAGTATTAGAAATGTTATAATTTCCATCTTTTTCTGATTTTAAATAAATTCCATAAGATAATTTATCATTATCTTCATAATGGGCTTTAGCATCTATTGAAACATTAGAAATACTTACTCCTGAATCTAGTGCATAGATACCTGTAGAACCTTTAGCTAAAGTAATATTCATTCTCTTTTCATCAGTTCCACCAATAGTAGTTCCTTTAGTTACATTAGCATCTGTTGAATCTTTATCAGATTTTACTACTAAAGCTGTTGTTCCACTATTTTTTTCTAAATTAGAATTATCAGCAAGGATTATATCACTAGAAATATTAGTTCCATCAGAATAGATAGCTATATTTCCACTAGCCATTTCAAAGTTTCCTGTAGAACCAATCTCTACATTTTCCCCTTTAGTGTAGATACCTATTCCTAAATGAGAGTTTTGTGGATTTTCTTTATCAGTTTCTGCTTTTTCATTGATGATAATAGTTCCTGTATTTTCTAGTTTACTATTTCCAGTTAAGAATATTCCCGTTCCTCTATTTGCATTTTCTCCTAAAGTGATAGTTCCAGAGTTATTAATAATTCCACCTAAAGAGGCTATACCTATACTTTTTGAAGTATTATTTAATGTTACAAAACCTTTATTATTTATTGTAGAATCTGAACTTGCTAATAATCCTGTTACATTTTCTACTTGAGTATTACTTGTTCCTATTGTTACTCCACCACTACTTTGTTTTGTTAATATACTTTCATTAGCAACATATACTCCTATAGTATTTGATTTATCTATCTCTACTTTAACAGCATTATCTGAAATTATAGGGTTTTCGTTTTCAGAAGCATAATAAATTCCTACACTATTTTTATTATTTATTCCTTCTCCTGTTATTTTTACAGTTCCACTTCCTGATAAAGTAGAATCTTTTAAATATATTCCTGTACCATTACTTCCATTATTACTAAGAGTTAATATTTTACCTTCTTCTACAACAACATTAGAACTATTAGCATAAACTCCTATATTTTTTCCTTCCCCTATACCTTCTAAAATAATGTCTCCATTAATATTTTTCTTTTCTTTATCTGTAGTTCCTTGTAAAACTACCCCTATAGTTTGCTCTCCTGTTGAAATAGATTTTATATTAATATTTTCTAAATCCTTAACCCCTTTATTAGCATAAATCCCTATTGCACCATCTGAAACTTTTATACTTCCTTTTATACTATTATTATCAATATCACTAGTATATTTTGTATTACCTGACAAATATATTCCTATATTATTCTTTCCATTTAAAGAAATATCTCCATTATTTGTAACTACTTTTGTTTTTGAATTATCTTTACCAATACTAGCTATAAGAATATTATTAGTTTGATTTCCTTCAAAGTTTCTTGAAATATCTTCATTAATAGTAATATTAGAATTTTCAGCATAAACTCCTACTCCATTAGAATTTCCAAATGTAATTCCACTTGTAGTAAGTTTACCATTTCCAAATTCTAAATCAGTTGCTTTAGCAACTACTCCAATATTTTTATCTCCATTTAGGTTAATATTACCTATTGAATTTATAGAGTTTTTATCTTTTTCCTCTGTATTATTGGTATTATCTACATAAATTCCTATACCACTTGTAGAATTTATATCAATAGTTCCTTCATTATCTATCTTTCCATTTTTATTAGCTGCTACCATTCCTATTGATGAACCTTTGAATTCTTCAGTTGTTTCAGATAATAACATTGATTCTCCAACTATTATTTTTCCATTATTTGTAATAGTTCCATTATTTAATACTCTTATTCCTCTTCCGTTATTTCCTGAAATTGTTATTTCACTGGTATTATTAATATTTCTATTATCTACTATAACTGCTTTTCCACCTATTACATTACTTATATCAATATTTTTATTTATACTAATATCACTATTATTTTTTCCCTCTTCCCCTTTAGCATAAATTCCTATTCTATTAGTTGTATTTACAGAATCTTTAGGGTTTAAACTATTAAATACTAATTCATTTTCTAAAGTAAGATTACTATCTCCATCTAAATATATTCCTGTAGCTCCATCTCCTAAAGTAAATTCTACTTTTTTATCTGTAGAAGTTTTATCTCCTAAGATTACATTTGAGTTTTCAGCATAGATTCCTACCCCTGTATTATCTTTATTATTTTTATTAGAACCTACTGTAATACTTCCTGTATTAGTAATTTCAGTATTTTTTCCATAGATACCAACACTAGAATCTGTTGTTATTCCTTCTCCTACTATAATAGTTCCAAAGTTTGTAACAGTTCCTCTATTTTCTTTTTCTTCTCTAGCATCAGCAAATATTCCTACTCCACCTATTCCTGATGAAACATCTATTTTACCAGCATTGGTAATTTCTAATTTAGTAATATTTCCACCAAATTTATTTTTAGTTGTATCTATTGTACCATCTTCATTTTTATAAAATTCTTTAGTAGCTTCTCCATAGATTCCTATTCCATCTTTTCCATAAACAGTAATAGATGAACCTTTATTGACTGTTACTTTAGAGCCATTTTTAGAGAAAATTCCTATTCCATTATTATTTATTTCATCTCCATTATTAGAATCAGAATTTTCTACTATTATATGACCTGCTTTATCTTGTTCTTCTCCTATATTAATTACTCCATAATCAATATAAGCTCCTATTGTAGATTTAGTATTTTTATTTTCTTGAGATATTTCAGGAGCTTTATCAGTTCTATTAGCTGTTAAAGTACTATTATTTGTAATATTAATCTGAGTTTCCTCTCTTTGTTGTTCTCCTATTGTTTTACCATCTTGTCCTTTTGTATAATCTTGTTTTATATTAGAAGTAGAACTAATACCTATTCCAATTACTTCTCCATTAAAATAAGTACTAGCATCTTCATTAGATAAAGTATGATTAGTATCAGTAATCATATTTATTCTTGATCTTTGAAATTTATACTGACGTAAAAATCCTTCATTATTATTGTTTTCTTCTGAACTATTAAGAAGAATATTTCCATTTTCAATAGAAGCTATTTTATAACCTTCATAACCATTTTTATCAAGTATAAATTCTCCAACGAAATCTTTTAGATATGGCTCTCCAGGTAAATTTGTATCTCCTGATTCTATTTTTTCACTAGAATAATTTTCGTTATTTCCATCAATATTAAATAATGTTACATTATTAGATGTTATCTTTATCCTTGCTCCATTAAAATTAATATATTTTCCTACCTCTCCTTTATCTTTAGCATTTATATTAATTCCATAAGCACTTCCACCTAAAGTTAAAGTAGAATCTTTATCAAATACGATTTTTCCATTATTTATAGTTTGAAGAGCAAAACCATTTCCTGAATACCCTATATTTCCTTTAGCATCGACTTTTGTAATTCCACCATCAGATACAAGTCCTACTTTTGTTCCATCTATTGAAACTTCCCCTTTTAAAGTAACATCAGGTGTAATATCTTGATTATTTTCCATTGTAGAAGTTTCATTTTTAGTAGTATATATACCTACAATAGCATTTCCATCTCCTTTGATTGTAGTTTTTCCAAAATCAATAGTTCCACCCTTTGAATATACTCCTACACTATTTTCTCCACCTATATTTATAGTACTTTCTGCTAAAGTTAAACTATTGTCATTATATATTCCTATTCCATCTTTTCCATTTACAGTTACAGTTCCACTATTATTTTCAAAAGTACCTGTATTATAAATTCCTACACCTTTTTCTCCTATAATTTCTATAGTTCCACTATTACTTCCTTTATTATCGTCCATAATAGCCATACCTATATTATTATTTCCAGTAAGAGAAATTTCTCCCTTATTAGTAGCTAGGGCTTTTCCTTCATTAAGTTTATCTCCATTTTGCCAATTACTATTATTTTCTCCGTCTCCAAGTGTGATTTCCCCACTAGCCATCATACCTATCATATTATTAGTAGTTCCTGAAATAGTACCTTTTATTACTATTTTTCCATTTTCTTCTACTTCAATTCCATTAGTTACACTTCCAGAAGAATTAATATCCTTAGTTCCATCCCAAGTCTGTGCCATAGCTTGCATAGCTACATTATAAGTTGGAATATCATTAGAATTTTCTTTTACTGTTCTTTCTTTTACAGTTACATCTATAGTACTTCCATTAGTTATACCATACATCTCACTTCTAAATAATACTGAGTTTTTAGCATTTGCACCAAATCTTACATTATTTAAATTGTTATCAGTAATAACCATATCATTAGTATTATTATCAGAATAATTTTTATCTCTTACAAAACCAATAGTTTGGTCCCCATCTACTTTAATAGATATATTTTCAAAGTTAGCAATAGGATTAACTTTTTTTTCTCCAAAAATATCTTTGTAGTCACTAGCATTAGAACTTAAACTTTTACCTACTACCATTCCAGCATTTTGTTTTCCTGCTACAACTATATCACTTGTATAGTCTTTTATTACTCTATCAGTTCTATCATCATTTTTTATAGTAATAGTTGTTTCATCATTATTTAAATTTCCTATTATTTTAGTTTTATCAAAATATATATTTGAGTTGTTATAAATATTACCCATTCTAAATCCATAGTTTTGAGTAGTATTATCTCCTATATTAATTTTTCCTATATATACATTATCTCTTAATATAGCTCCAGCCTTATTTCCAGATTCATTTTCTTCAAAAGATATTCCTATATTATTTCTAGGAGTAAATCTTGTATTAGGAAGATTATATTCTGGTTTTATTATATTTATTTCACCTGCATTTATAGTTTGATTATTTTTCTTTTTATTTGAAGAACTTTGGGCTGAATCTATCATAATTCCTATCATATTTTTATTTATTGCTTTATTAATATTATTTCCCGTTCTATTTATATTCATTCCTATATTTATTTTACCAGAATTTAAAAGAATAGAATTTTTATCATTATCATAATCCCATATTTGATGTTCTAAACCAATTAAATTTCCATTAAGTTTATTAATAGTATCATCATAAGTATTATCAATAACACCATCACCATTAGTATCTTTATCAGGATAATCAATAATATTAGCATTATTATCAGTTGTTGCTAAATTTAGTTCTCCCGTAAACTCTGTTAATTTTATATTTTCTTTACTACTATTTAAACCATATGAAGAAGACGATAAAAATGTTCTTACATATAAATTATTATTATCGATTATTCCATATCTATTTCCTTCATATGTTAAATGATATTTTCCACTAACTGTAACATTTTCTCCAATAGCATCACTTATAAAAGTTGTTGTTAGCCCTGCTTTATCACTTGTATTATATGGCTTATATTTATCTGTATACTTTCCTGTTTGACCATTTTCATCTTCATATCCAAGTATTTCTGTTTTATTATCTTTTATTACAGTAAGTTGCTTATTTCCTCCTGAAGCTTTATTATCATAAAAAAGTGAATCTTGATTAACCCAAATATTAAATCCTTCTTCATCTGCTTTATACTCAGTATAATTTTTTACAATATATAAATTATCAGGGTTCTCTTTTCTTTTAGCATAATCTGTTTTTGTATCTTGAGAAAAACTTCCTGTTTTTATTTTTACTGTATCAAGAGAAAAACTATCTGGAGTAGTTACATTAGGACTTCCAACTGTTATAGTTTTCACTTCAAAAAGAGATAAATCTACAACCTCATTTATTGTAGGTGCAGTTGTATTTGTTTTTATCACCTGTTGTGTTATATTTCCCATATTTGTATTTATATTAACTTCTATTTCTTTTGGAGTTGATATTCCATTTGTTAAGGTATTAAAATTTTCATCCTTTATATCCTCTACAGGCATAGTTAAATCTCCAAGATTTAAATCTATATCTGGCAACTTATCATTAATAGCTACTTCTCCAACCTCATCAAACTTAAATTCAGGCTCTTTTACTATACTATCTTCATTAGGTAATGGATTATCTATATCTGGTACATTAGGTTTCACATCATCTCTAATATCAGGTATATTAATACTAGGTTCTTCATTAATCTTTTTATCAGATGAATGATGTGCACTTCTTCTACCTATCTCCACAGAAGTTATTATATGTGTACTCTTATCCTGTGCATTTTTTATTATAAATAAATCTTTTCTTAACTCTAATATTTTTTCAGCAATTTTTTCTTTTTCACTTTTTAATAATTCTTGTCTTTCATCTAAAGAAAATTCAGCACCTAAAACAATATTTCCTGTAATTAAGAATCCTACTAAAACAGAGAAAGAGTATACTCCTTTTTTCTTTAAATATTTCTTTAAAGCCTTTTCAGTTTCAATTTTATTTATCATTATATTACCCCTATCTTTCAATAAAAACTAAACACAAAATTATTTATTTTCCAATTTTTCCAATTCATTAAATATTCTTTCATACTCTTTTTTCTGTAATTCTAATATCTGTTGTTTTTCCTTTAAAGTGTATTCTTTTTCCTTAGAATATTTTTTTATAAGTTTCTCATATTTTTTATCTAATTTTTTCTCAACTTTTTCATTGTAACTTCCTTTTAAAATTTCCACTTGCTTTTCAGCATCTTTTAACTCTAAAAATTTTGATACAACTACCTCTTTACTTTCTAATATTTTATCTACTTTTTCCCCAGCTAAAATACTTTCTCCCAACAAAACAAAGAAAGTAAAAATAAACACAAAAATTTTTTTCATCAACTGTCCTCCATTTTAACTACTACACATATATTTTCTTTAAAATTAACTTACAAAAGATTTTTAATATATTACTTTTGTTATTTTTATAATGTATAAATTCTGTAATTCTATTTTACTGCAAAAAAAAAAAATGCAATCCATTTATTGCATTTTTATAACCATTTTAATATAAAATAAGTTCATTTTAAAACAAAAAAAATTTTTAAAATGACTTTTGTATTTTAGTTGTTATATTTTATTTACAAATTTCAATATTTAATTAATATTAAATATTTTTTTATTGTAATAATATAAAAAAAGACCAATGTAAATTAGTCCTTTTTTAATAAATATTCTTTTATAATTTTCATATCTTCTCTCATTTCCTCCAATTTACTAGAGAGATTTTTAGAATTTTCCTCAATACTACTTCTTAAAAATTCCACCTCTCTATCATAGAGAATTTTATCAACCTTTTTATCTACCTCCTTTAAAATACTTTCGATTTCTTTTTGGACATGAATTTTACTAGCTTTTTTATTTAATTCTCTTTCAATATATTTATAGCCTGTGAATATGCCTAGAAAAATTGTGGCTATAAATTTTATAAATTCAATATTCATTTTTCATTAGGTTTAATCTGTCCAAAAATCTCATTAAAAATTTTATCATCTATTTTACTATCAGTCCTTTTCACCAACTCTTTTAATAATATAACTACCACTCTCTCTATTATAGATGTAGTAAAAAATTTTTTTAACACTCCTAATATCATAAGCCCCCCTTTTAAAAGAAAAGGGGATATTATTTTTCCCCCTATTTATTAATAACGAAAATTTAATATCCCCTTTTTTAAGATAGATTATTACGCATCTTGAGCATTAGATATAAAATACTCAAAAGCTATTATTTCAGCTTTTTCCTTTCCTATTCTAGAAATAGATGTTTCACCAGATTTTATCTCCTTATTAATTTGTTCAATCCACTCATCATAAGATATATAAGGACAAGACTCTGGTAATGGTTCTCCATCTAACTTCATCTGTTCTAAAGTTTTTAAAGTAAGTTTGTCATCTGCTAATTCTTTATTGTAATTTACCTCCCTTTTAATTGATTCCTTTAGTTTGTCTAAAGACTCCTGTACTACGATTTTTGCTTCTGAATTTGTCATTTCACATCACTCCTTTTATTTCTTTGTTTTGTTTCCTTGTACATAAATTGTAACAAGTTTATTTTAAAAAGTTAAATCGCCAGTTTACACCTATTTACATGAAATTTTATTTTTTTTAATTTTTTAAACTTCATATGTATTTTTTATTAAATCTTGGATATATTTTTCCATATCCTCCATAATCATAGTTTGATAATTGTTATATTCCATAAGTCCTTCTATTTTTTTATCTTTCTTTTTAATAATATCTTTCAATTTATTAATCTCTATTTGAAATTCTTTCTTAAACTTATCTCTATATATTTTCTCAATTACCTCCCTACAAGCTTCAATACTATCAAGTTTTATATTTTGTCTATTAATTCCCTCTCTAGCAACCAAATCTTTAATCTCTTTTCTTAATACTGTTCTAGTGTCCATATCCTCTCCTTGATACGAAAATTTCGATTTTAAAATCTAAAAAATTTTTTATTATTATTCATATACATTTTTAATCTACTATATTCAATATACTTCTTATTACTATCATTCTTTTTACTCCTATTTTTACAGATAAAATTTTTCTTTCTTCTAAAGCTCTATATAAAAAAGGTCTACTAACTTTTAAATATCTAGCTACAGATGCTAGCTCTCCTAACTCTCCAAATTTTATCAATATATTTTTTAATATCAATCTACCTACTTCATTTTTAGGTTTAGCTTTTTCCAAAATCTCCTCATCTGTTAAAAATTCAAAATTATTTTTTTCCTCCATATAAACCTCCATAGAGTTTTAATCTTAAAAATTCAATAAAAATACTAGCCTCTTTCCAAGAAAGAGAGTTGTATTCATAAGGACTAAAAGAAAAAATCTCTCTTTCTGTGATTTTACAATACTCCTTTTTTAATTCTTCTTTTAACTCCTCCTTACCCTTTCCATATTTTTTACTTAGCAACCCCAATAAATAAAAAATATGTCTCATCTGTTTTAATGTTAATGGAAATTGATATTTGTGCATAAGTTCCTCCTTTTTTATCCGTTATTTTCGTATATAATTTTTAAAAAAATATTCATAAAAATTTTTCTTAATTATATTCGTTAAAATCGTATTTGTCAATAAAAATTTTATTTTTTTTAGAAAATAATGTATAATATTAGTGCCTAGATACGAAATAGACGAACTAAAAAGTTATTGAACTTTAGTTAGGAGTGTGAATATGCCAGTAAAAAAATTGTCCATTGTTTTAAAGGAGCTTCGGGAAAGTAGAGGACTTACTATAAAGAAGTTAGCTGAACTTACAGGACTTGGAAATGGAACTATTGGAGATATGGAAACAGGGAAAAGCCATGGAAGTAGAAAAAGCCTTGGAAAAATAGCAAAGGTGCTAAATCTTACTCCAGAGGAAAGAAATCTTTTAGATAGTGCTTTTTTAGGAAGAGAGGTTATATCTAGTGACGACCCTAGAGTTACAAATCTTAATAAGAGAGAAAGACTTCAACACGATGATTTTATGAGAGATGCTCTTTTATTTTTCCAAGATGAAAAGGTTTCTGATGAGGATAAGCAAAAACTTTTTGACTCTCTACAAGAAGCATTTTTTACTATAAAATTAGCAAACAAAAGAAAAAAATAGGTATGGGGATATGAAGAATATAAAAAGAAAGGCTAGAACATTAATAAAAGTTTGGGGTACGGCTAATCCATTCAAACTTGCTGAATATTTAAAAATCATCATTATTTATGCTGATTTAGGAGAGATAAAAGGGTATTCTATCAAAAGACTTAGAAAAAAGCTTATATGTATCAATGAAAATTTAAGTGATTTTGATAAAATGATAGTATGTGCCCACGAATTAGGTCATTGTTGTTGCCATGATATATCAGATATGGCATTTTTATTAAACCATACACACCTTATTAAAAAAAGTATATTGGAGAATGAAGCTAATATTTTTGCTAAAGAACTTCTTAAAAACTTTGATGAGTATGTGTACAATTCCAAAATATCTTTAGATGTTTTAGAAGGTATTAAAAATATATAGAAAGGATATTATTTATGAGTATAAGCAAATCTTTTGATAAGATTTTACTAGAGTTAGATAGTGAAAAAAAATATATTAATGAAGAAGTTTTTGAAAATACACCTAATAGAATAGAGGAATTTTATATAGATTTCTTTTCAGGAATGAAAGTTAATCCAATGGACTTTTTTAAAAACTCTTTTGAATGTGATAATAATAATATAATAATTGAAAAAAATCTAAACTTCTACTCTATGTGTGAACACCATTTTTTACCATTTTTTGGAAAAATCTCCCTTGCTTATATCCCAAATAAAAAAATCATAGGTTTTGGAGATATTATAAAAGCTATTGAGGTTTTATGTAAAAGACCACAACTACAAGAAAGACTTACAGAAGAAATTGCTGAGGTTATTTATAATGGGTTAGGCACTTTGGGAGTTTTAGTAATTATAGAGGCTGAACATCTTTGTATGACTATGAGAGGAGTTAGAAAGCCTGGCACAAAAATTATCACCTCTTGTGAAAAAGGAATTTTTGAAGATAACTCATCTAAAAAACTAGAGGTTATGACATTACTAAAATTAAATGATTAAAGTATTAAATTTTTTATATTAATGTATATATACATTAATATTTTTAAGGAGAAATATAATATGGATAAAATTATTATTGAAAATCTAGAACTTATTGGTAATCATGGAGTATTTAAGGAAGAAAAAGTTTTAGGACAAAAATTCTTAATCTCTGTGGAAATGATTACCAATACTAGAAAAGCAGGAAAAACAGGAGATTTAGATGCATCTACTCACTATGGTTTTGTGGCTGATGATATTGAAAAACTTTTTCTTAATGAATCTTTTGATTTAATTGAAACTTGTGCTGAAAAAATGGCTCAAATGATACTTACTAAGTATAAACTTATTAATGAAGTAAAAGTTACAATCAAAAAACCTTGGGCACCTCTTAAAAAACATTTTGATTTTGTAGCTGTAGAAATTACTAGAAAATGGCATACTGCTTATCTTTCTCTTGGTTCTAATATGGGAGATAAAAAGGGAAACCTTTTAAATGCCATTGAAAATATCAAAAAATTGGAAGATACTAAAGTTACAAAAGTTAGTACAATTTTAGAAACAGAACCATATGGTTATACACAACAAGATATGTTTTTAAATGCTTGTATAGAGATTAAAACTCTTTTAACTGCCTCTGAATTAATTGAAAAACTATTAGAAATAGAGCTTTTAATGGGTAGAAAAAGAATTATAAAATGGGGACCTAGAATTATTGATTTAGATATATTACTTTTTGATAATGATGTTATAAATACTGAGAATTTAATTATTCCTCATCCTTATATGTGTGATAGAATGTTTGTTTTAGAGCCTCTTTTTGAAATAGCACCTTATGTAATACACCCTGTTAAAAGAGCTTCTATATTGGAATTAAAAAATTCATTGGAAGAAAAACAGAAAAAATATTAATGTATATATACATTAATATTAAATTTTTAGAATTTTTATATTTATTTTAAAATAAAGTTGTTACATTTTATAGAATTGTTAATAGAAAAGAAAATTTTGGAAATTGGAAAAATATTTTCATAAAGATAAATTTTATTTTTATAACAAAAACTTAGTAACAGCTCTTTTCTATTTAGATATATTTTTTTACTAAAATATGATATATTAAATTATATCAACTAAAAAATTGGAGAGTTTATGAAAATTATAAAAGTAAGAGATAAAGAGATAGAAATTGGTAAAAGAACATTGATTATGGGAATTCTTAATATAACTCCAGATTCTTTTTCTGATGGTGGAGATTATTATGATATTGATAAAGCTATAAATCATGCAAAAGAAATGGTAAGAGATGGAGCCGATATTATAGATGTAGGTGGAATGTCTACCCGTCCAGGACATGAAGAAATATCTGTTGAGGAAGAAATCAATAGAGTATTACCTGTTGTAAAAAGACTTGTAAAAGAGGTAGATTGTTTAATCTCTGTAGATACTTATAGATGGGAAGTAGCTTTGGAAGTTTTAAAAGTTGGAGCTCATATTATAAATGATGTATGGGGACTTCAATATGATAAGGGAGAGATGGCTAAAATTGTTGGAGAATACAAACCAATATTAGTGGTTATGCATAATCAAAATTCTAAAGAGTACAAAGAAGATATTATGCTATCTATGAGAAAGTTTTTTGAAAAAAGTTTTATGCTTATAGACAATAATAATATTCCTCATGAAAATGTTTTTATTGACCCAGGAATTGGTTTTGGTAAAGACATTAACCTTAATATTGAAGTTTTAAGAAGATTGGGAGAGTTAAAAGATATTGCTCCTATACTACTTGGTACTTCTCGTAAAAGATTTATAGGTACTTTACTTGGAGATATTCCACCTAAAGAGAGATGTGAGGGAACTATATCTACCAATATTTTAAGTATTGATAAAGGTGTGGAGATTATAAGAGTCCATGATGTATTAGAGCATAAAAAGGCTTTACTTGTGGCTGATAAATTAATAAGAGGATAAAAGAAAAATAGACCTAAGTAGAATATACTTAAGTCTATTTTTATATATACAAACATTCCTTGGGAGAATATGTATTAGCTTATTTTATATTTACACTATTGATATAACTTTTATGAGAAATATTAGATATCAACTCAAATGTATCAAATTGTTTTGGCACTATTAAAGAGCAAGTGAACATTTTTTCCTCTTCTATTTTCTTTATATTTTTTATTTTTATATTCATCTCTCTTAAAGTATTATAAATCTCTGCCACATTTGAATTTATACATTCATTTTCATTAAAAATTACTTCTAAATCAACAGTATATCTCTTATTAATAAGTGAGCTCTCAATTTGTTTTAATGTTA
The DNA here is from genome assembly GCF_012843705.1 of Fusobacterium sp. FSA-380-WT-3A. Taxonomy (NCBI): domain Bacteria; kingdom Fusobacteriati; phylum Fusobacteriota; class Fusobacteriia; order Fusobacteriales; family Fusobacteriaceae; genus Fusobacterium; species Fusobacterium sp. FSA-380-WT-3A. The sequence continues at coordinate 23,035 of NZ_JABAFQ010000014.1, forward strand.
CTAAGACCACTATAATAGCCAATCCAGCTGGTAAAGCTAGAGAATAGAATCCCCAACCAATTCCAAGCCCCAAACATCCTGTAGCCCAAATAGAAGCTGCTGTTGTAAGTCCACCTATTGTCCCTTTTTCTCTCATTATAGTTCCAGCTCCTAAAAATCCTATTCCACTTACCACTTGAGCTCCTATTCGTCCTAAATCTGTCTTTATAACTTGAGAAGCCTCTGGATAAATTAAAGCAAAATTCATAATATTAACTCTTAATTGGTCTTGTACCATAGAAACTATACAAGCTCCTAAACATACAAGTATATGTGTTCTAAATCCTGCCGGTCTATTATGAACACCTCTTTCATATCCAATCATTCCACCTATTATGATAGATGCAACTATTCTAATAATTATTTCTTTATTTGACAATACTAAATTAAATGAATCGTTCATCTTAGACCTCCCAAAAAAAAACAGACTCCCCCATTAAAATATGAAAAAGTCCTCTCTATCTCCACTTTTTATTAACTTGTTGAGTTTTATTATAGCACTAAATATCAAAATAGTCAAACACTTTTTTTAATAATAAAAAAAATTATACAATTTTCACTCTAATTAATTAATTATTTTAACTAATTCTGGAATAAAATCACAAAAATAAAATAAAACCTTACAAAAAATTAAATTATTTAACAAAAAATAAAAAAATTTGACAAAAAAATAAAATTACTATATAATGTTGTAGTCTAAATTTAATAAGCTTTGGTGATTAAGAGAGAAAGCTAAAAATTATTATTTTTTGGGTTTCTCTTTTTTTGTTGCTAAGTATATCTTAAAGAAAGGGAGGTTGTAAGTAAATATATTCATTTATTTAACTTACAAAATAAAAATGACTAAAAATTTCGCTCATAGAGGATTTAGTGGATGTTATCCTGAAAACACTATGCTTGCTTTTGAAAAAGCCATTGAAGTTGGAGCTGATGGTATTGAATTAGATGTTCAGCTTACTAAAGATGGGGAAGTTGTAATTATCCATGATGAAACAATTGACCGTACTACTGATGGAAAAGGTGAGGTTTCTTCTTATACTTATGAAGAATTACAAAAGTTTGATGCTTCTTTCAAATTTAGAGGTCAAATGGGATTTAATAAAATACCAACTTTAAGAGAATATTTTGAACTTGTAAAGGATACTGATATAATTACAAATATTGAATTAAAAACAGGTATCAAAGAATATTTAGGAATCGAGGAAAAAGTTTGGGATTTAATTAAAGAATATAGGTTAGAAGAAAAAGTTATTATTTCTAGCTTTAACCATTATTCTATAATGAGAATGAAAAAAATAGCACCTACATTAAAATATGGATTCCTAAGCGAAACTTGGATTGTTGATGCTGGTAAATATACTCATAATTTAGGTGTTCAATGTTATCACCCATATTTTCCTAATATGACAAAAGAAATAGTCGAAGAAATAAAATCTTATGGTATTGAAATAAATACTTTCACAGTCAACAAAGAGGAAGATATGAGAGATTTAATTGAAAAAGGTATTGATATTATTATAGGGAACTATCCTGATTTAGCTAAAAAAATTATAAATGAATATAAATAAAATTAAGGGGGATTTACTTTATGGAACAACTAGAACAAATATTACTTATTGCTAATAAGTGGTTATGGGGAAGATGGCTTGTATTTGTACTTTTAGGTCTTGCTATCCTATACACTATTACAAATAACTTTATTCAAATCAGATATTTTAAATTTATCATTAAAAAGACTTTAATTGACTCTTTCAAATCTAGAAATGAGGAAAAAGGGAATGGGTCTATCTCTTCTTTCAAAGCTATGATGGTTACTCTAGCTGGTAATGTTGGAGGAGGAAATGTAGTTGGTATAGCCACAGCTATAGCTGCTGGAGGAATGGGAGCTGTATTTTGGATGTGGTTTGCTGCTTTCTTTGGAATGGCTTTAAAATATGGAGAGATTGTTCTTTCTCAAATGTATCGTGGAAAAGACTCTGAAGGAAATCTTTTAAGTGGACCTATGTACTATATTAGAGACGGTTTAAAAGCTCCATGGTTAGGAGTTGTTATAGCTGTTTTAATGTGTACTAAAATGATGGGAGCTAATCTTGTTCAATCTAATACAATTTCTGGTATATTAAAAGCTAACTATAATATACCTACTGTTGTTACAGGAGCTTGTTTAATTTGTTTATTAATGGCTATCACTCTTGGAGGATTAAAAAGAGTGGCTAACATTGCTACATCTTTAGTTCCTATGATGTCAATTTTCTATATAGTTGTTGGACTATTAGTTATATTATTAAATATCCAAGCTGTTCCTTCTGTATTTGCTAAAATATTCTCTGAAGCTTTCTCTTTTGAAGCTGTTGCTGGTGGTACAGGTGGTTATGTAATGACTAGAGCTTTACAATATGGAATTACTCGTGGAATGTACTCTAACGAAGCTGGAGAAGGTACAGCTCCATTTGCCCATGGTTCAGCTATCGTTGAACATCCTTGTGAAGAAGGAATTGCTGGAGTTACAGAAGTTTTCGTTGATACTATCATTATTTGTACAATAACAGCTTTAGTTGTTGGAGTTACTGGAATGTATGAAAGTGGTATTAGTGCTACTGTTATGGCTATTGAATCTTTTGGAACTATTTGGATACCACTAAAACATATAGCTACTTTTGCTCTATTAATATTCTGTTTCACTACTTTAATGGGACAATGGTTTAATGCTGCTAAGAGTTTCACTTATGCTTTTGGACCTGATATTACAGCTAAAGTTAAATATGTATTCCCATTCTTATGTATAGTTGGAGCTACTACTAAAATAGATTTAGTATGGACTATTCAAGACTTAGCTATGGGACTTGTTATCATCCCTAACTTAATAGCTTTAATTATATTATATCCTCAAGTTAGAGAAAAAACTAAAGAATATTTCTCTGACCCTAAATTCTATCCAGGAGCAAAAAAATAAGATAGAAAATAATTATTATAAAAAAGGTGGTGTAAATTTACACCACTATTTTTTTATTTCTTTATCACAAAAATTTCTAGTAACCATTTTTTATTTATTTCCTAAATATAAAAATATTGTATTTAAATAAAATTAAAATTTTTCCTATCTATATTCCAATTTTTTATAAAAAATAGAGGTTATTGTAAATTATTACAAATAACCTCTAACTCAATTATTTTTAATTTTTATTATAATTTATAAGTTATTTTTCCTGTAGCTGTTGATTCTCCATCTGTTTCTATTGAATATCCTACTCCAACCTCTACTTTATCTACTAAATCAAATGTTGCTGATACTGTAGCTATACCTACTCCACCTTCATGTTTTTTTACTGGTGTAGAAAATTCTTTTTCTACATCTAGTACTATAAACTCATCTCTCCAATCATCTACATTCATCAATTCTTTTTTCCATCCTAAATCTAAAGCAAATTTAACATTTGATTTATCTGTTAATTTTACTTTTTGACCTAATGTAGCCTTTACATAAACTTCATTAGAAATATTTTTTCCTTCATCTACTTTGGCATTATTCCATTTTCCACCATCAACAGTTTTAATTCCACCATTTTCTTCAAATTCATCATGTCCAAAGAAAGTTGTATTTAGTCCAGCTGTTAATTTTAAACTACTCATATCTGTAAAAGATATGTCTTTTGAAAATTGGTTTTTCATACTGATACTGTATGAATCAAAGTCTGCTGTTCTTCCAACTCCTTCTTCACTATTTCTTTGAACTTTATTATTACTATATACACCATTTAAAGCTAGTGTATATGTTTTATCATTTTCCATTTCTTTATTAAATGTGTATCCCATTACAAAAGAATTTAAGTCATTTTTACTTTTATTTGAATACTCTATTTTTCCAGCTTGATACCCAATGAATATATTATCTCCTTGAATGAAAGAATTATCTTGAGATAAAACTAATGTTGTTTCTTTTAAATTGTATGGAATTGTTCTATAAACATCATCACTATTTTCTTTAGTATCTCTATAGAAAGCTCCTAATTTAAAATTATTTAACTCCACTACTGCCTCTGTTCCACTTTCACTTTGATTTGTATATACACCACTTATATATTGTTTAGAAAGTAATTTCTCTTGAGCATCAAGAAGACTTGTTCCTCTGTCTAAAATTTGAGCATTAAGGTTAGCATATTCTTTCGAAGAAATATCATATCTTTTTAGTGACATCCCACCACTTTCTTCAAATAGAATATATAAATTATCTAAATCTTGAGTCATAGATGTATAACCATCTACTTTTCCCTCAGCTATTTGAATTGTTTTTCCTGTATTTGTTGTAATAAATAGTCCATGTCTTCTTTGTGGTTTGTCTTTTGTATAACTTACTAAATATACTTGGTCATCTAATGCTAAAGTATTACTTTCACATTGGGCTATATCCTTTGGGATAAAGTCTTCCTCTACTCTTTCCCAAGTTTTTCCATTATCTGATGTACAATAAACTACTCTTTTTTTGTTTTCTCTACCTGTTTCTGCTTTTGCAGCAAGATATATTTTTCCATTATGATGGAAAATATTTGATTCACTTGTAATATCTGGTTTTCCAGCTTCACCTTCAGGATAGTTTTCTGGTCTTAGCATTCCTGAAGCTTTCCACGTTTTTCCTCCATCTTCACTATAAATATATCCTGAAGTACAAGTTTTCTTATCTGGTTTATCTGTATCATGATGCCAAGCTTGAACAGGCATATAAATAGTTCCATTATATGTCATTCCACTTCCTGGTCCTTGTAACATAAATTTATATCCATCAGGTAATAAATCTTTCATACTTTGACCTTTATCCCATGTTTTTCCTCCATCTTTTGAAGTATACATAATAAAATCAAAATTTCCTGTTTTATCCCCTATCCATTTATCATTTTGATATCCAAATAAGAAAGTATTTCCTGAGTTTGGGTCATGAACAATAGCAGGGTCAGATATTCCCAATTTATGACTTCCATTTGGTCTATTAATCTCTTTATCAGGTATTAATAATTGTTCTTCTGACCAAGTATTTCCACCATCATGAGATACTTTTACAGCAAAACCTATTCCATCTTGATAACCTATGTCAGTCCATCCATTTGGTCTATGGTCTCCAACAGCTATCAATGTCCCTTGAGAAGTTGAAGTTAAAGCTGGTATTCTATAGTAATTTCCTTCGTTTTGTCCTGGTTTATCAGCTTTATAAATCTCCATTTTTTCATTCCATCCATCTCCAGCCATAACTCCTGTTGCTAAAGCACAAAATAATGTAAGTAGTGTCAGTTTTTTCATCAGAATTATCCCTCCTAGTAAAATTTTAAATAAGTATTCAATTTTGATTGTGTATTTTTATGTACTCGAGAACATGGAATGAGTATACTATAAAAAATAAATTTTTTCAATCTTTTTTTGTTATATTACATACATTTTTTTATAAAATAAAACACTTTTTTTATAATATTAACATAGACTTTACTTTATTCTTTAAAACTAGAAAATTATTTTATAAAAATATTTGGTGTTATTTTATAAAAATTATTCTCTTTTATATTGTAAATTCTAATTATTCTTCAAAAAAATATTATATTTTTTATTAAATTACTAAATCTCTTTATTTTTATATGTGTTAATTTTAATTAAACATTAAAATTAAATAAATATTAATATAACAATTATTTATATAATTATTATAAAAAAGGTGGTGTAATTATACACCACCAATTTTTATCTATTCATCTTCTTTAATATCTTTCCTAAATCTTTTTTTACTATTTTTTCTATATCCTTGGCTATACTTTGAGCCTCTTCCATATTCATTCCTATATTTTCAGCAACCTTTAATATATCCTTTAGAGTTGGGTTTTTACCCTCTCCATTTATAGTTGTAGCGTGTTCCCCATTTATAGAATAACTATAAGTCAAGTCATAAGCTGGAGAAAGTTTCCATTCTTTTGTATCTTCATCATAAATAAATGAAAAATTTTTAGAATGGTCATCTCTATTATGAGCAAAAACATTAAAACACATCAACTTATACATTTTTTTTACTTCTTCAAAACTCATTGTAAGTTTTAGAGTAAGTTGCATTAATAAATTATAATCAAGGTTGGGTAATCTATGAGAGGTTTCTAATAATCCACTTACAGAAATCATATGTATTCTTTTTTCTTTTCCATCATCAGTTAATTTTCTATCAAATCTTTTTACTCCAAAATATCCTGATGAAATTTTTGAGGGAAATAATCTTGTTTCAGGAAGTTCAATCCCACATTTTCTAGCACATAATGAATATTCATACTCTATTTTTCCTATATCATTCACATCATAAGAAGATGGAAACTTTATTATCCACTCTTCATTATCTATATTAGTTAAGATTTTTGGTCTTGCTCCCCCTGAAGAACCTCCAAGTAAAAAGAGTTTATCCAAATCTTTTGAATAATTTGTATTTAACATTTCACTACAAGCTATAGCCAATTTATCTAAATCTTTTTCATTTTCCTTTATTTTAAAATCATACTCAGGTCTATAAGTTAAAGCTCCCATTCCTGAGTCTCCAACTATTGCCAATCTATTTAATAAATTTACCTCTCTTGGATTTATTTTTTTGTTAATAAGTAATCTATCTACCAAAAGTTTCCCCCAACCATCTGGTAAACTATCAGAAAATACTCCAAATAAGCCATCAAAAGGGTCTATCTTTGGAATAAAAACTTTTTTTACTAAAGGTAAACTAAATGGACTTATAGAAAATCCCTCTATTAACCATTTACTATCATATTCAAAAGCTACAAGATTATTGGGTAACATAGCCAAAGTCCCCACTTTTATACCTTGATAAAATACCTGTAAAGATTTAATAATTTCCATTAATAATCTCCTCTATAGAGCTATACTCCTTTTTCTTAAATAATTCTAAAAATTCCTCCTCACATCCCAATACAATAGCAATTTTTATAAGAGAAAATAGAGAAATTTCGCCTTTATTTTCAAATCTTTTTATAGAACCAAAACTCACCCCCGACTTTTTGGCTAATTCCTCCTGTGTCAATTTTAATTCTTTTCTTTTTCTCCTAACATTTTTTACTATTTCTAATTGAATTTCTTTAGGTGTCGTATTCTTCAAAAAATCAAATTCCATATATAATATATTATCTAAAAACTACAAAAAAGTCAATATTTAGATAATATATTATATATAAAAAAGGTGGTGTAATTATACACCACCTTTTTTTACTTAGAGAGGATTTATATTATCCTTCTATTTGAATATATCTTTTTTCAGGTATTTTTTCTTGAATTTCTTTTTTTGGAACTTCTAATTTTAAAATACCATTTTCAAATTTACCTTTTATATCTTCTTGAGTTAGATTTTCACCAATGTAGAAACTTCTAGTACATTGTCCTGTGTATCTTTCTTTTCTTATATATCTTCCTTCGTTATCTTTCTCATCTTTATTTTCATTGTGAGAAGCTGTGATAACTAAATATCCATTGTTAATTTCAGCTTTTATGTCCTCTTTAGCAAATCCTGGAAGTTCTACTTCTAATAAATATGAGTTTTCTAACTCTTTAATATCTGTGCTACCTATTGATTTTTGATTTTTAAAACCGTCCATAAAGAAATCATCATCAAAAACATCATTCATAAATCCTCTTCTAAAAATACTTGGCATCAACATATATACCATCTCCTTATTAATACAAACAATATTTTTAAATTTTTATTATTTTCTTTTTATATGTTCTAAATACCTTTTCCTCATTTACAAATTTATTATACAACTTTTTGTTAGCACTGTCAATAGATGAGTGCTAATTTTTTTAAATTTTTTTTATAAGGAAACTATTAAGACTGTATCTAGTTTTTAGGAGATTTAAAGGAAATTTTTTAGAATTTTTTTATAAATTTTTTTATTTTTTGTAAAAAAAAGTCTAGAGAAAAAATTCTCTAGGCTATCTTTTTATTTAATATTCTTTTATAAAATAATAAGAACCTTTAATATCAGTATTTTCAGGTTTCATAAAAACCCATTCTTTATCATTATCAATAAAATTTTGCATAAGTACTAATCCAAATATTTTAGCAGCTAATTCCTCATTACAATCACTAGCCTTTTCATATATTGGTTGAAAAACTGTATTAGTCCAATCTTTTCCAGGAATAAAACTAGAAGTTAATATTTTATTATTATCTTTTAAAGAAGTTTCATTTATAATTTCTTGTAATTTTGAATTGATCTTATCTCTTTCAATTTTATCTAACTTATAAAAGCAATTAAATGTTTCTTGATGAGAAACTTTTGATATTTCTTGGCCATAAATATTATATAACATAATTTACCTCCTAAAATATTAATCTTTAAAATATAAAGTTTTAATAATATTACTTAATCTTTCAGCTTCTTGTTTTGTTAAATCTCTTGGAATAGTTATTGTTACACTTTCTTTTCCTGGTCTTAAAGGTAAAGTGATGGTTTCAAATTTATTTGAATTATCTTCTATTTCTTCATTTTTTAAAATTTTTTCAATCAATTCACTATATTTATTTAATCTTGCTGATGTATGTCTAGTTTTTAAAATACTTCTCATTTCCATTGGCATATCTTTTCTTTGTTTTACATCTAAAAATTTTACTTTTCTTTGATTTCTATAGTCATCTTCTAAAGGAATATTATCATTATAAAAATAATCAGAAGTTATTTGGGCAAAATATATATTATCTCCATTTGGAATAATTACTATATCTCCTTCTTTCATTTCATTTACAAAAATATTTAAATTTGTATGTGCCATTCCATCATATTTCTCTTTTAAATTACATTGTTTTAAATTACCTGAATCACTCCAACCTACTGCTATAATACTTTCTTCTAAAAACTCATTCATTCTATTGTGTTGACTTGGATTAGGACGAAGTAAAAAATAGTTTTTATTCATAATCTTATCCCCCTTTATAAATATTTTACTTATTGTATTTTTATATTATCATCTTTTAATCTATAAGTCAATATATTTTTTATTTTAGATATCTATTAAATTTCTAATTTCTAAAAAAATAAAATAGCCCAGAGAAAAACTCTCTGGACTATAAAATAAATTTTATACTTCTATCTCTCTCATACCAACAGTACTAAAGAATATTATAGAGAACACCAAAGTCACCATTTCATTTACAGGTGCACTCATCCATATACCTCTACTATTAAACATAGTTGGGAAAATATAAAGTAAGGTATTTATAATTATAATACCTCTTAAAACACTTAAAACAACAGATACTTTAGGGTTTTCAATAGCTGTGAAATAAGCCCCTATAATTATATTAAGTCCCATTAAAATATATGTAAAACTATAAATTGTAATAGCTTCTTTTGTAATCTCATAAAGGATAATATCATTTTTTACAAATACAGATATTATATCACTAGCAAATAAATTAACTAAACTATAAAATCCTATTCCTAATACAAAAACTGTACCTATACCGATTTTCAAAGTTTTTTTAATTTTCTCAAATTCACAAGCTCCATAATTGTAACTTATAATTGGTTGTAACCCTTGAGAAAATCCAATCATTGTCATTGTAACTAAAGTTGAAATATATCCAATTATTCCAAAAGTAGATACTCCCTTTTCTCCTATAATATTCATAATCTTGATATTAAAAGCCATAATAACTATACCTGTGGCCACTTCTGTAAGAAATTCTGGAGAACCCTTAAATAATATTGATTTTACCATTTTAAAATCAAGTTTCATAAATCTAAACTTAAATTTAGTAGCTCTAAATCTTAAATAATACCACAACATAAATGATGTAGTAAATTGAGCCATTCCTGTAGCCAATGCTGCTCCTTCTATTCCCCAATGGAAATGAACGATAAAAACATAGTCTAGTACAATATTCATTATTGCACCACCTAAGTTACAAAACATTGAATAGCTTGGATTTCCATCTATCCTTATAAATATTTCAAAACCATAAGCCATTAAATAGAACAATGTAAAAAATGAAATAACGAAAAGATAAGTTTTAGCTGGGGTTAAAATAATATTGTTAGCTCCTAAGAATTTTACAACAGTTTCAGGGAAAAATACCCCTAAAACTCCCAATCCCATTCCTAGTAAAAGTAAAGTTTCTAAGGCAATACTATATATTCTTTCTACCTCTTTTTCTTTACCCTCTCCTAATTTTACTGCTATCATTGTACCAGAACCTATGGCTATCATTATACCTAAAGCAAACGAAAAATTTACATAAGGCATTACAATATTTACAGCAGCAATCTCTTTACTTCCTAAAAATTTCCCTATAAACATACCATCTACTATGGTGTATAGAGAATAAATCCACATTGTAAGAATTGATGGAATACTAAATTTAAAAATAGTTTTTACCAAATTGTCTTTACCTAAATTTGTCCTCATATATATCATCTCCTTTTGTAACATCAATTAAGTAAGAAAATTAGAAATGATATACTTTAAGTCTCCCTATCTCTAAATTTAAAACAAAAGTCGAGCAATAGATTTCTTATTATGTTTTTCATAATTATCACTCTCCTAGTATTAATATTATAATCCTTAGAACTATTCTAAGGTCAAGGGGGAGAATAAATATTTTTTTAAACTGAAAGAAATAATTTTTCGTCAAAATTATATGTTTATAATCAATAATATTTTTTTAAATTTTTATGTAAGGTGACTTTTTATGGAGATAAATAAAAAAGAAAAATTTTATAAAATAGGAGAAATCAGCAAACTTTATAATATAAGTTCTGATATACTTAGACACTATGATAAAATAGGACTTGTTTCACCAGATTTTATAGGGGATAACGGCTATCGCTATTATTCTAAAAAACAGATTTGGAAATTAAATAATATACGAAATTTGAGAAATCTAGGTTTCGGACTTAAAGAGATACAAGACTTTTTAGATGAGAGAAATATCAATTCTGCCACAGAGATTTTAGAATTACAATTAAAAAAAATTCAAGAAAATATAGCCAATCTTCAAGAATTAAAAGAGGAGATTGAAAATAAACTAACCAATATTGAATTTTTTAAAAACTTTAAAGATTTTGATAAACCTATTATTAAATATATTCCTAAAAGGAAGTTTTTACGTTCTAAAGGACTTTTTAACAAAGAGTGGGAGATTGATTTTGAGCATAAGATTTTAAATGCCAAAACTGAATATGACAATGATTTTATACTGACAAATAATGAAATGGGAGCTACTATTACACAAGAAAATTTTTTAGCTGGTAAATACGACACTTTTTCTGAAACTTTTATCATAAATGATGAAAGAGGAGAAATTTTAGAGGAGGGATATTTCCTTACTATTGTTTTCAAAGGTAGTTATACAAACATTAATAAGTACTATGAAATTTTAAAAGATTATATCTTAGAAAATAATCTTGAGATTTTAGGAGATGCCCACGAAATATATCATATAGAAAAACATATTACAGAAGATGAAAAAGAGTTTATAACTGAAATTCAAATACCAATTAAAAGAAATTAAAAACAAAAAGGAGAAATACTTGTATGAAGAAAACTATCGTATTTTTTTTGCTGATTAATTCATTAATATTTGCCTCTCAATGTAACGGTGGTTGGAGGGAAGATTCTATTTTTCTTATTATGACACTAGATAGTACTATATCAAATATACAGGTAGCTAAAAAATCTAAAGATATCCCAAATTTAAAACTTTATAAAAAAGATTTAAAAGAACCTTTAAATATTATTGACCATATACTTAATGACCATAAAGAAGCATTATCATATGATACTATTGAACTATTAGAAAAAATGAAACAAGATACAACAAAAGCTTATGAAAATTTAGAAAAAGATATAAAAAAATTAGAAAAAGAGGATTAATCCTCTTTTTTTGTAAGTTATAACGCTCTTTTTATTTTTTACTTGACTTATTTTTCAATAAGTTGTATATTGTTGATACACGATACTTACGTTCGTATAATGGAAGTGAGGTGACTTGAATGGAAAATAAAAAATTCAAGTCTATTAATTTTACAAAAAGTGGTGCAGGAAATTTAGTAGGAAAAATTATCTTACCTAAGAAATGGTTAGATGACATGGAAATTAATATTGATAACCCCTTTATTGAACTTTACTATAATGAAAATAAAAAACAAATCATTATAGAAAAGAAAAAGTAAAATTAATAGTTATTCCCATTTCCAACCAATATAAAAAACTATTTTCCCTATTGGCAGTAGGGAATATCAGTTGAAAATGGGGTAGAATGAGTATAATTCATTCTGACAAATATATTATACTTGTTTTACCCCTAATTTTAAAGCAAAAAATAAAAAAAGGGGAGGTTTTATGAAAAAAATATCATTAATATTTATTTTAATTTTTTCTATTTCTTTTAGTTATCATGAGTGTAAAGGAACTCTTAAAGAAGATATGGAATATTTAACCTTAAATTTAGAAGTAGCTCAATTTTTTAAGAGAGAGGGAATTAATGATTGTAACATAAAATATTTAAAAAAATCTATGGAATCATATAAAATATCTCAAGATATTTTAGACCATATAGAAAATTGGCACAAAAACCAATTACTAATAAATGAATCATACTCAGAACTTTCATTAATACAAGATAATATAAATGAATCTATTGAAAATATAGAAAACATCTTAAATAGATTTAAAAAAATAGATATATAATAGGACTATTAGTTATAATAGTCCTTATTTTTTTAGATATTTTATTTTTTATTAATGTATATATACATTAATATTTTTTCTTTTTTGAATAAATATAAAAATAGTTATGATTTTAATTGACATATTAAAACTATTGGTATATATTATTAATATTGTATAAATAAGGTGGTGTTAATATTGCTAAAAGATTTAACTATTGATTCAAAAAGTGAGATTGATTCTTTTCTAAAGTATAGATTTCAATTATCTGATTTAAATTTTACAAATTTATTAATTTGGAGTAAAAGTGAAAATATAAAATATTATATAGAAGATGAAACTCTTTTTATCAAAGGAAATTATATGGGAGAGGACTATTATTTTTCTCCTATTAGAAAAGATTTAGATTTCGAAAAATTAAAAGTTGCTTTTAAAAAAATAGCTGATGAAAAAGTTCACACTGTTTTTATTCCTTGTGAATATGGGGATATATTAAAAGATGAATTCAATCTTATAAAATCGAGAGATTCTTTCGACTACATCTATAATCAAGTTGATTTAGGAGAGTTAAAAGGAAGAAAATTCTCTCAAAAGAAAAATAAGATAAATCAATTTATAAAAAAATATAATTTTACCTATGAAAAAATCTCCGAAGAAAATATTGATAAAATTATAGAATTTCAATATCAATGGCTTATAAATAAAATTAATTTAGAGCCTGAATCTAAAGAGATTTTAGAGGAAGAAAATTTAGGAATTATTGAAATTTTAAAAAATTACTTTACTTTAAATCTTCGTGGAGGATTAATAAGGGTTGATAATAAGCTTATTGGATATGCTATTGGAGAAAAAATAACAGAAGATATGGGGGTTATTCATATTGAAAAAGGTAATACTGAGTATTCTGGAATTTACCAAATGATAAATAAATTTGTAGCGAAAGAAGAATTTTCAGATGTAAAATATCTTAATAGAGAAGATGATTTTGGAGTTGAGGGATTAAGAACTGCAAAAATGTCTTACCACCCCATAAAACTTTTAGAAAAATACACTATGATATAGTTGGAGGAATTATGAAAATTTTTTATATATTTCACAGTGGTTTTGCTATAGAATTAGATAATTACAAATTTATCTTTGATTACTACTCAAAATATAAAAAAGAAAATAGAAAATTTAAAATAGAAGATTTTATTATTGATAGTAAGAATATTCTAGTTTTTTCATCTCATAGTCATAATGACCATTTTGATGAGAAAATTCTTAAATGGAAAGAGGTTAATCCAAATATTAAATACATTCTAAGTGATGATATTAAATTAATTTCAAAAAATTTTAATTGCCACTTTGTAAAAGAGGGGGATATATTAAAAATTGATGATATTGAGATAAAAGTTTTTAGTTCAACTGATTTAGGAGTTTCATTTTTCATAAAATACAAAGATAAAACTTTCTTCCATTCAGGAGATTTAAACTGGTGGTATTGGTCAGATGACACAAAAGAGGAAGAAGAATATATGAGAAATCTATATTTTGATAAAATTCAAGCTATTGAAAACTCTTTAAAAGGTGAAACTATAGACTATCTTTTCTATCCTGTTGACCCAAGACTTGAAGAATTTGGTTTTTTAGGTGTTGAATATTTCCTAGAAAAATTAAAAGTAAAAAATCTTATACCTATGCATATGTTCCGTAAATATAATTTTGTAGATAAATTAGAGCTAAAACTAAAAGATATATCTATCATCAAAACTAAAGAGGAAAACTCTTTAATCTTAGAAACTGAAAATTAAGAAATAATTATTGTTTACCTTTGTATTTTTGTATAGTTAATATAAGTTATACAATTTCTTAATAATTTTTTCTACCTCATTTTACTATATTTTGAGGCAGAAAATAATAGTATGATGCATTAAACCTAAAGAGTTAATAAAAAAGGAGATTATTGTTTTATAATAAAAATTTACAATATCTCCTTTTTATAATACTTTTTATTGATAATCTTGAATATAGTTTTTTCCAACCACAAATACTTTTTTCAATTCTTCCAAAGCTTCAATATTTTTTACTTGAATTTTCTCCAAAAATAACAATTCATCTACAGTAAGTTGTCCAAATAAAAGTGAAGATAAATCACCTATATTTATTTTAATATCCCAATAGTTAGATTTTTCAAAACTTATTTCTCCCTCACTATTAAATTTATAAACTCCATTATTTTCTTCTATTATATCATCATTTATAAAAATATTAATGTTTATATGACTATATTTTACCATTCTAAATACTGATATTGGGTTTAAAATTCTACCCATAATAAATGGATATTTTTCTTTAGTTATAGTATTTTGATTTAAAAAACAATAATCTAATATACTATCATCAGGGTTTTTTATTAGGATTTCTTGATAATATTCCTTAAAAGTTTTTACAAAGGCAAGTAGATTTTCTATAGCCTTTTTGTCCACTCCAAATATTTCTCTAATCTCAATCTTTTCTTTTCTATAAAGAGCTATATAACCTTTTATCTCATTATCTAAATAAATAGAATAAATATCTCCACCATCATTTCTAATCTCTCCTATCCATTTTTTATAATATTCTCTATCTCTTTCTACATAGGTATTAAAATTTTTCATTCTTTCCCTATAAATTTTATCCAATTCTAAATAATCTCTATCAATATCAACTTTTTTTATACTATAATCTCTATCTATTTTATTATAGGGAATTTCATCAATTTTCATAGAATATTCTACTAAATTACTTATATATTCAAAGCCGTATTTTCTATATATCATTGGATTTATTGGACAAAGATAGAAAAATTCCATTCCTTTATGTCTATTATCAATAATACAACTTTTTATTAATCTATCCATATAACCTTTTCCTCTATATTCTGGCAAAACTCCTACACCTACAATATAGACAGAGTTAAATAGATTTCCATTTATATTCAATTTATATGGATTTTCATGAAGTGAAGCTTTAATCTCATTATCTTCTTCTAATACCAAAAATTTATCTTTATTATATAGATTACTAAAATAAAATTCTCTCTCCTCATAAGAATCTAAAAAACACTCTTTCCAAATCTCTTTGGCTTTTTCAAAATCTCTATCTAATCCATATCTTATCATTGATATTCTCCTTTTTATATTTTTCTATATTATAATTTAAGTGAGAGAAAAAATCTATTATAAATTATTTTATTTTAATTATAAATTTTATTTTTATTCATATACATATTATTTTCATAAAAGTTTTTAATATGAATTTAATATTATTCCTTATTTTTCATTGACATCTAAATTTTATTTTTTAAAAGATTCTTTTAGAGAAAAATTATATAAAAATCTATTTTTTATTTTTATTTATATACACATTTTATTCCTTCAATTTAATTCATTTTATATAAAATTAATTCAAATTTTAAAAATTAAAATATATCTTTTTATAAATAAAATTTTCTAATCAAAAAATAAAAAAGACTACCTTATATTGTGTGGTAGACTTTTTTATTTTTGTCTATATACATTATTTTTTATTTATATTTCCTAATAATATAGCTATATCATTTCCTGTTACTCCACTTATTCTACTAGCCTCACCTATTGATAGTGGTCTTACTTCACAAAGTCCAGCTCTAGCTATATTTGATATACCTTGTACAGTTTCAAAATCAAAATCTTTCGGTATCATTATCCCCTCTAATCTTTTGAATTTTTCAATCTGTTCCATCTCTCTTTTGATAAATATATCATACTTAGTTATGGTTTCAATTTGACTTCTTACAAACTTAGGATAATTTTCTATATCTAAACCTAACTCTTTTGCCATATCTTCATAAGTTAACTCTTTAAATTTAAGTAACTCATTGGCTGTAATTCCCTTAGTAAGTTTTTTATCAGAACCATATTTTTCTAAGATTTCATTGGCCAATCTCATAGGTACTTTTACCTCTTTCAAATGTTCTACTTCTTTTAAAACATTGGCTTTAGCCTCTTTTAATATTTCTATTTTCTCATCTGATAAAAGTCCAATTTCAATAGCTTTATCCAAAAGTCTCATAAATCCATTATCAAATCTTAAAGTCAATCTATATTCAGACCTAGATGGTAAAGCTCTATAAGGTTCTGGAGTTTTCTTATGGATAATATCATCTATTAAAACACCAATATATCCTTCACTTCTATCTATTATTACAGGGTCTTTTCCCATAGTCTTTCTAGCAGCATTAACACCAGCTATAAATCCTTGGGCAGCTGCCTCTTCATAACCAGAAGTACCATTTATTTGACCAGCTGTAAATAATCCTTCTACAATTTTATTTTCAAGACTTGGATACATTTGATAAGCTGGTATATAGTCGTATTCAACAGCATAACCATATCTCATTATTTTGGCATTTTCAAGTCCAGCTATTGTCTTTAATATAGCATCTTGAGCAAAAGGAGGCATAGCTGTTGTAAGTCCATTTACATAAAGTTCATTTGATTCACTTGATTCTAACTCTAAGAAAATTTGATGATTTTTCTTTTCTGGAAAGTTAAGAACTTTTCTATCAATAGATGGACAATGTCTAGGTCCGTGAGTTTCTATAATTCCAGATACTATTGGAGAATATTTAAGTAATTCTTGTATAACTTCAATAGTTTTTTCAGTTGTATGAGTAAGCCAAGTTGGTACTACATTATTCTCCTCTTTTTCAGTAAATAATGAGAAATATCTAGGGTGTTTTTCTCCTTCTAACTCCTCCATTTTAGAGAAATCTACTGTTTTTTTATCAAGTCTAGGAGGTGTAGCTGTTTGGTATCTCTCCATGTGAATTCCAGCTTTTATAATACTATCAGAAAGTTTTTCAGCTGCTTTTTCTCCTTGTCTTCCACCTATATATTCAATATCCCCTATAACTATTCTACCATTTAAAAAAGTTCCTGTAGCTAAAACTACAGCTTTAGAATAGTATCTAAGTCCTAAAGAGGTTACAACCCCTTTTATTTTTCCTTCTTCTACTATAATTTCATCTACACTTTCCTGTAATGAATCTAAATTATCAGTAGACTCCACTAAATCTTTCATTTTAATTCTATAAAGATATTTATCAGCCTGTCCTCTAGTTATTCTAGCAGCAGGACCTTTACTTGTATTTAAGTCTTTTAATTGAAGATTATATTTATCAATATGTCTTCCCATCTCTCCACCTAAAATATCAAGTTCAGCCACTAGGTTACTTTTTCCAGGACCACCGATTGATGGATTACAAGACATCATTGAAATTGTATCTAAAGATAAAGTTATAAGTAAAGTTTTTCTTCCAAGTCTAGCAGAAGCAAGGGCTGCTTCAACACCTCCATGACCTCCACCAACAACTATAACATCATATAAATTTTCCATTTATGTTTCTCCTTACAAATTTTATTAATGTATATATACATTAATAATTACCCTTAATATCCAAATTCTTTTTCTATACTTCCAAAATAAAATTTTTGTAATAAAAAAATCTAAATTAAAAATTATGTAATTTATGATGAAAAGTTAGATTAACTTAGTGATATGGAACGCTTAAAAACACAACTGTTTGAGCAAATCGAGTTTTGTGTTTTTAGTGAGACGAACTCTAGTTAATCAACTTTTTGGAATATGGAATAATTTTTAATTTTATTTATAATATATTTTTAATTTCCGAAAATTTTATTTCTTAATAATTTTAAAGTTAACAAACAATAAAATAAGGACTATTAATAATAACAGCCCTTAATTTTTCTATTTACCTACACAGAAATTACTAAATATATGGTCTAATAAATCTTCACTAGATATCTCTCCAGTTACCTCTGATAATGAATCCATAGCATCATTTAAATCCACAGCTATTAAATCCATTGGATAACCCATATCTATTGTTTCAAAAATATTTTCTATAGCTTTTTTTGTTTTTTCAAGAGCTGATTTATGTCTTATATTTGTGATTATAAGCTTTTCAGAACTATCCTCAATATTTTCAGATAGGATAAAATTATAAATTTCATTTTCAAGATTTTCTATACCGATATTTTCAAGAGCTGATATCTCTATCCATTTCTTAACTTTAGTTAGAGAAGTTATATCTAATTTTCTCTCAATATCTATCTTATTTAATATTCCTATTACCTTTTCACTTTGGATATTTTCATATATCTCTTTGTCTTCTTCAGATAACTCTCTTGAAGAATCCATTACAAATAATACTAAATCTGCTTCTTGTAAAACTTTTTTAGATTTTTGAACCCCAATATTTTCAACTTCATCTTGAGTTTCTCGAATTCCAGCTGTATCTACCATTACTAATGGTATTCCTTTAATATTAATAATTTCCTCTATTGTATCTCTTGTAGTACCAGCAATACTTGTTACGATTGCTCTTTCCTCTCTTAAAATTGAGTTTAAAAGGCTAGATTTTCCAACATTAGGCTTTCCAACAATAGCTGTTTTTATACCCTCTTTTATCATCTTACCTTTATCATATGATTCTACAAGTTTTGTTATTGTATCATGTACATTATGTAAATCTCTTATAAGATTATCAGGGATTGGTTCATCTACACCTTCCTCTGGATAATCTAAGACCACATTAACATGAGCAGCCACATCTAAAAGTATCTTTTTAAGATGAGCTATTTGTTCTTTTAAATCTCCTCTCAAATTATTTAAAGAAAGAGATATACTTTTTTCTGTTTTTCCATGGATTAAATCTATTACAGCTTCAGCCTGAGTCAAATCAAGTCTTCCATTTAAAAAAGCTCTTCTTGTAAACTCACCTGGTTCAGCTATTTTACATCCATTTTTTAATACAAGTTCCAATACTTTTTCAGTTATTAAATATCCCCCATGACAGTTTATCTCTACAATATCCTCTCTAGTATAAGTATTAGGAGCTTTCATAACAGATACCAATACTTCATCTACTAAAGTTTCATTGTCATAAATATGCCCATAGTTAATTGTATAACTTTTTATATCCTCAACATTTTTTTGAGATTTAGGTTTGAAAACTTTCCCTAGTATCTCAATAGCTTTATCTCCAGATAATCTAACTATACCTATTCCACCTTCACCACGAGGTGTAGATATAGCAGCGATAGTATCAAACATTATACCTCACCTACTTATCTTTTTCTTTTAATAATAATATATCTTTTTGGGTCTTTTCCTTCACTGTAAGTATCTAATTCTGGATATTGATTGATAATTTCGTGAATTATCTTTCTTTCTCTAGGAGGCATAGGATTTAATCTTATAGTTTTTCTAGTTCTAATAGCTTTTATTGCCATTTTATTAGCTAGTTCCACTAAAGTTTCATTTCTTTTTTCTTTAAATCCTTCTACATCTATCTCTATTCTAACCTCTTTTATAAGAGAGTTTAATAGATATTCAAAACTATTTAAAGTTTTTCCTTTTTTACCAATGATAATTCCTTTATCTTCTCCAGATAGATTAATTACATAGTTTCTTCCAATAGTTCCTGTAAATTCCACGTCTAAGTTTAATCCCATATTTTCGATTAACTCTCTTGTAGAAGTTAATATTTTTTCTACAATCTCCTCTTTTGGCTCTACATTAACTAATACTCTTTCAACTTCTTCCTCTTTCTTTTCATTAACTATAGCTACTTTAACTGGTTTTTCTTTTTTCTCCACAGTTTTTTTAGCTTTTCTTTCATTTCTTTCTTTTCTTAAATCTCTAGCAGTATGTCTTTCATCAATTGGTTCTACCTCAATGATTTTTTCCTCTACTACTTTAACTTCTTCAACGACTTCCTCTTTCACTTCTTCTTTTTTTAACTCATCTAAAGAAGTTACATAAGTTACATCATACACACCTTCTTTAGAAAATAATCCTAAAAAAGATTTACTTTTAACTTTTTCTACAACATCTACAATTTGCTCTTCTGATATACTTAAAACCCTTGCAGCTCTTTTTTTAGCTTCTTCGCTGTTCATAGCTTTTACTTCTATAACTTCTGCCATAAAAAACTACTCTCCTTTTTTCATAACGAAATATTGTTGTATAACCCCTGTTAAACTTGATACTAACCAATATAATTGTAATCCACCAGGCATTTTATAAGAAATAAATACCATCATAATAGGGAACATATACATCATATTTTTCATTTGAGGATTATCACTAGTACCCATAACTTTTTGTTGTACAAATGATACTACCCCGTTTAATATTGGTAAAATAAAATAAGGGTCTGGAGTTACTAGAGAGAACCATAAGAAAGACTCATCTGGTACAACTCCCTCTTTTCTTAATACACCAAATAAAGCCCATAAAATAGGTAATTGAATAAGAATAGGTAGACATCCACCTGCTGGGTTAACTTTATGTTCCTTATAAAGTTCCATTGTTTTTTGATTCATTAATTGAGGGTCAGAACCATATTTCTTTTTAATCTCCTCAATTTTTGGTTGTAATTTTTTCATCTCTTTCATTGACTTATCTTGTTTTAATGTAAGAGGTAATAATACAATCTTAATAAATATTGTAAGTAATATAATTGCTACTCCAAAATTTCCTGTCATTCCATGAAACATAACTAAAAGTTTTTCAAAAATTGCGTATAAAAAATTCATCTACCTTTTCTCCTTATTATTTTTTAATTCTGGTACTGGGTCATATCCCCCTTGACTGTAAGGGTGACATCTTAATATTCTTTTTATCCCTAAAAAACCTCCTCTTATTATACCATATTTTTCAATCGCTTCATAGGTATAAGCTGAACAAGTTGGAATAAATATACAATTTTTACCTAAAAAAGGGGACAAAAATTTTTGATATCCCTTAATTAATAGTAAAACTATTTTTTTCAAAATTAATTTAATCTTTAAAAAGCTTTCCTTTATAAAAAACTTTATCAAGGTCTTCCTTCATCTCCTGAAACTTTAGTTCCTTAAATTTTTCTCCTGCGTTTTTCTTACCAACAAAAATAATATCATACCCTTTTTGTATTCTATCTTCAGAATTTCTATAATACTCTCTAAATAATCTTTTTATTCTATTTCTACAAACAGCATTTCCAATTTTTTTACTAGCTACAAATCCACATCTATTATATTCTAAATTATTCTTCAAAAAAAATACAAGGGAATAAATTCCATAAGTTTTTTTTCCATAATTATAAACTTTTTGAAATTCAGCATTCTTAACTAATTTTTCCATAATAACTCCATTATTTCAAAAAACCCGGTGATTTGCTACACCGGGTTCTATGCTGATAATTTTTTTCTTCCTTTAGCTCTTCTTCTTTTTAATACTTGTCTTCCACCTTTAGTTTTCATTCTTGCTCTAAATCCGTGGTCTTTTTTGTATTTTCTATTATTTGGTTGATATGTATGGAATTTCATCTCTAAAAATTCACCTCCTAAAAACTTTCTATATTACAGTATATTATTTTAAAAGAAAAAATTGATTTTGTCAAGTAGATTTATTATTATTTTTATATTTTTCAAAAAATAATAAAAAAATAAAAATTAAAAAAACAACAGCTCTTTTAGTTGTTTTTTGTTTATATGTTTATATGTATAATGTAAAGACTAAGTTATTAAAAAAATTTTAGTTAGTTATTGATTTTCAACAATTAAAAAAATTTTTTTATTATTATTCATATACAATGATTTTCATAAGGGATTTTTAAGGATATTATAAAATTTTTAATAAAAAAATCTAATATTTTCAATAATTTTTTACTATAAAAAATTATTATTGAATATATACACAAAAAAGAAACTTAGTTTTATTGTAGTTTTTATTTTCAAAAAAATATTTATCTAGTAATTTCAAAGATTTATTTATACCCAAAAATATTATTGAGTATATACAAAAATTTTTATATTGATTTTACAAGAAAGAAAAAAAATATTTTAAAGATTTTTATTGATATCAAAGAATTTCATAAAAAAATTAATTATTATTGAGAGTATACATAAAAATTTTAATAAATTTTTTTGTATTTTCAAGGATTATATAGATAATATTCATAATAAAAATATATTTTTTAATCCTATTATTTTATATTTAAAATTAGTTTTTTATTGAAATAAGAAAAAACAAACATATAAATTATTATTGAGTATAAACATATTTTTATAAATTTTTCAAAAAAAGCTTGTAATAAAATATATTTAGATTTATAATATGATACCTAAGAAAAATTATTAATGATGATATACATATAAAAATCAAAAATAATAGGAGCTGTATCATATGAGCAATATAAAAAAAAATCAAGAAGTTGAAGATGCATTAGAAAGTTTTAATATTGTTTCATCTGATTCCCTTATAGAAGATATCAACAAAATGGATATGAAGATGAAAAATCTTCCTGATATTGAAGTAAAAGAGGTTGTTATTCAAGGGGCTGGAAACTTTTTAAACCTTCAGGGAAATATTATAAATATCCCTGTTGAAATGATAGTATTTCCTTTTTTTACCCCTCAAAAACAAAATAAGAGAATTAACTTTCAATACTCTTTTGAGGATTTAGGAGTTACTATGTATTGTACTTTAGTTGCTAAAGACAATAATGATATGGTTTATCAGCCATCTATGTTTGAAGAAAAGATATACAATTTTCTAATCTGTATGTATGAAGGGAAAAAAGATTCTCCTACAGAGGAAGGTGAGTATATAGAATTTGAGATTTCAGATTTTATAGTCAACTTCTTAGGAAATAAAATGAATAGAGTTTATTACACCAAAGTAGAACAAGCTCTTAAAAATTTAAAAAGTACTGAATATCAGTTTGTTGTTTCAAATCATACAAAGTTTGGTAAATATAGATTTGAAGATGAAGAGTTTAAACTCCTTACTTACCAAAAACTAAAAAAAGGGAAAAAAGTATTTTATAGGGTTTTATTAAATAAAAATATAAGACAAAAAATAAAAGATAAAAGATATATTAAATATAACTCAAAAGCTCTTATGGAAATAATTACAAAAGACCCTATAGCTGGTAGAATTTATAAATATATAAGTAAAGTGAGATATGAAGAAACTGATGGACGGATAAATTTAAGAACCTTAGCTGCTATTATACCTCTTAGAATGGAGCAAGAAACAGAGAGAATTACCAAAACAGGAGAAACTAAAATCTATGTTTTAAACAGAGCAAAACAGGTGTTAAAAAGAGTTTTAAAAGCCTTTGATATATTAGTTGAATTGGGATACATATTAGAATACTCCTATGATGAATCTAAAAAAGAAGATACTTACTATATAAATTATACGTTCAATGTTGAAAAAGATGGTGAATGTCATATCTCAACTTTCATAGAATCTAATAAAACAAAAATGATTACAAACAAAAATAAAAATACTTCTTCTAAATCTGATAAAATTAAATCTAAATCTTTAGAAAATTTAGATATAGATGATATAGAATACAATCCAGAGGATATTCAAGAAGCTGAAATTATAGAAATTAAAGATAAACCTAAAAAAGAAAAAGCTAAACCAAAATCAGACCCTTATAAAGATTTACCTATCTCTTTAGTAGAACTTATTCATAAAGCTAAGAGAAATATCTATGCTTCAAGAGCTTGGGATAAGAGAACAGATACTAAGATTAGGAAAATATATAACGAAGATGGAGAGGAATTAGCTGCTGAAGTTTTAAAAATTATTTACAAAAACTTAAATAAAAATGTTAGAACTACCCTTGTTCAATATATAAATGGTATCCTAAAAAATATAGATAAGGGTGAATTTACAGAGAAACAAAACTTAACTTTATTTAATAACGAAGTTAAAGAGAAAACAATCATCAGTAAAAAGAAAATAAAACAAGCTAGAAAGAGTATTAAAAAATCTGTAATATCTGATATTAACACATTAAAAGAAGATGTTGATATTCCAAATGATATTAAAGATATAATTAAAGAATTTGAAAAATTAGATGACTATGAAAAATTAAAAGTGGAAGAGGAAGCAATTAAACTTTGTTCTAATGAGACAGGAACAGATGAAAATTTCCTACTTCTCATGAAAAATACTTCTAAACTTATATATTTAAATACTATAAAAAAATATATAGGTCAAATATTAGAAAGAAAATAATCATTAAAAAGGTTGTTATTTTTAAAAGTTGTTAATGAAATAGAATTTTTATAATTTAAGATATTTTATGGTTTATAAAAAATAATATCAATGTTTTTAAGGAACTTTGTTATTTTTAATAAAATAAATAAAAAATCTATGCAAAGAAAATTTTATTTTACAACAATATTACATATAACAACTTTTTTTATTACTAATCTTCCAAAAAAATAATTCTTAAAAATAACCATCAAAATTAACTTCCCAATAAATAAATTTTTCCTCCAGATAAAATAGCTATTAAAAACAGAATAATTTCTAGATTCTAACAAATTTTAAGAAAAATATAAATAAAAGTCAATTTTAAATTCATATTAAAATTTATTTAAATATAATAAATACAAATAGATACGTTTATAAAAATCAATTAAAATATTAATGTATATATACATTAATAAATAATTATTTATCTCAAGATTATTCATTTTTTCCTTTTTATCTCTACTCTAAGATATAAAAAAATTCGAGTAATTTTAAAATATAATGTTTTTTTCAATCTAGTCTAAAGAATATTTTATTTGGTGATAATATTATTCAATTGTAAATTATAAAAATGTAATTATTTGTATTATACTGTCTAACTTCCTATTTTAAATACTTTTAAAGTGATTAATATAGTAGTTCGATTTTTTTTAGAAATTATTTTATTTAAGTTTACATATAAATCTTCTAAATAAAAAATATAGAAAAAGTATTTAATTTCTAATTAATCATTATAATAATTTAATCAATTATTAAATGATTAAAATTATAAAATACTGACAGTATCTAAATAAAAAGTTAATCTTTTATAAAAAAATATCAAATAAAAAATAACCATTATAATTTAAATATAGATAATATAAATATCTTGAGAATTAAAGAATATTAAAGTATTTAAT
>NZ_JABAFQ010000015.1 GCF_012843705.1 Fusobacterium sp. FSA-380-WT-3A
AAACGCTGAAAGTACTTGGGGGGCAGCCCTCTGGGAGGATAGGAACTTGCCAACTTTTTAATTTTTTGGAAGAAATAGAGAGAGAAAATATATATTTAAATATTAAATGAAAAGCTGTGAGTAAAGAGTTATAGAATAGTCTATAGCTTTTTTTATTATTTGTTTAATATTTAAGGGGAAATTAATTATGGAAACATTAATGAAAAATTATTAAAAAATGAAAATTTTATTTTAAAAATTTATGATATAGAGGATTAATTTATTAAATAAAATAAATTATTTTTTATATTAACTATATTAATAGTTAATGAGAGTTATTTAATTTTAACTTATGGATTTTGAAGAAGAAAGAAAAATTCAGAAGTATTGTTTCGACAAAAAATAATAAATAATATTATTAAAATTAATTTGAATAGATATTATTATAGAATAGTATAAATCAAAATATAAAAGAGTTTTAGTAGCTTTTTATTACTCTTTGGAGAAATCATCAACTCTTTTATTAAAAATATAAAATTAACTCTAGATTTAGTTGATAGAAAAATTTATTTTAGAATTATGAAATTAAATTATCTAAAAAAATAATTAATAATAATGTAATAGTTGAATAAACTATTATTGTTAAAAATATTAATTTTCTAAAATATTTTATATATATGAACATTGAGATTTTCTAGAAAAGAAAGAGAATAGTTAAAAAATATATAAAAATATTTAAATGAAACTGAAATAAAATTTTTAAAATTAAAGGAAAGGGTTAATATAATTTATAAAATTATTAATTCTTATGGAGATAGAAAATTTAATAATTATAGATTAAAGAAAATATATGAAAAAAATTATAGAAAGAAATATTTATAAGAGAATGAAAATGAAATTAAATAAAAGAAAATATATATAAAATTAAAAAATTTTTAAAAATAAAAAAATATGAAATCTAAAATTTTAATGTAAGATAATTATAAGAATTTTATGAGAAGAATTTTTATATAATAGTTATTTTTATGATATTTTTAGATTAAAAGTTAGAGTAGTATTTTATAGAAATTTTTTTGTTATTAAATAATAATAAAAAATCAAGGTTTTAAAAGTTATTTTAAAGTAAAAATAAATATAGAAAAATGTTATTAAAACTTTTATAATAAAAATTAAATAAGAGAAAAAAGAGGAGAAATTTGATAAAAAATAGAAAATTTTATTTTTTAGAGAAGAGATTATAGTTTGAAAAATAAAAGTATATGATATAATATATGAAAAAATTATAAAAAGGAGAAAAATGAAAAAGGCTGTAGGAATAGTAGTAGAATATAATCCATTTCATAACGGACATAAATATCATTTAGATAAAGCAAAAGAGTTGGGTAATATAGTGATAGGAGTAATGAGTGGAGATTATCTTCAAAGAGGTGAACCAGCTTTTATTAATAAATGGAGTAGAGCAGAGATAGCTTTAAAAGAAGGAATAGATATATTATGTGAATTGCCAAGTTATTATTCTACTCAAAGTGCGGAAATTTTTGCAAAATCTTCAATAGGAATATTAAAAAATTTAGGAGTGAGTACTATTCTTTTTGGTTCTGAAAGTTCAGATATAGAAAAATTAAAAAAAATATTAGAGTTAGAAAAAAATGAAGAATTTAATGAAGAAATAAAAAGAAATTTAGATAGAGGAATTTCTTATCCAAATGCTTATAGTTTAAGTATAAAAAAATTTTTTGAAGAGGATATAGAAATTAATTCAAATGATATATTAGGGATTGAATACTTGAGAGCTATAAAATATTATGATGAAAAAATTGAAGCTAAAACTTTAAAAAGAAGAGCGGGCGGATATTATTCACAAAAAGAAGAAAATAATATTATGAGTGCTACTGGAATAAGAAAATTAATGTTTGAAAATAAAAATATAGAAAATTTAGTAACTACAAATTCATTTGAGGTTTTAAGAAATCAAAGATTTACTAAAATAACAGAATTTTATCCATTAATAAGATATGCAATATTAACTAAAAAAGATAAATTATCTGATTATCAAGATGTAGAAAATGGATTAGAAAACAGAATCTATGAGATGGCTTTAAAATATGAAAATTATCAGGAATTTTTTAATAATCTTATTACTAAGAGATATACAATAGGAAGAATACAAAGAATATTGATTCATATTTTATTAGATATAACAAAAGAAGATACTAACTATTTAAAGGAAAATATACCTTATATAAGAATTTTGGGATTTTCTAAAAATGGAAGAGAATATTTAAAAAATATAGAAAAAAATAATGATATAAAAATATTAACTTCTTTTAAAAATATAAAAAAAATATTAAAAGAAAATGAAATAAAATTTTTAGAACTAAATGAAAGAGCTAGTATAATTTATAAAATTATTAATTCTTATGAAGATAGAAAAATTCCGATAATTACAGACTAATAAAAATATATGAAAGGAGGATTGTAGAAATAAATATTTATATTTATAATACAATAAAAAATGAAGTTAAATAAAAAAGTACAAGTTCTATATGGAATAGGAGTCAGTTATGCAATAGTAGACCAAATTTTTGCTCAGTGGTTAATTTATTTTTATCTCCCAACAGAAAGTTCTGGTCTAAAACCAATATTAACTCCTACTTTATTGTCAATAGCTTTGGCTATTTCAAGAGTAGTGGATATGATAACAGACCCAACAATAGGATATTTATCAGATAAAATAAATACTAGATGGGGAAGAAGAATACCATTTATAGCTATTGGAAGTATTCCTTTAGGAATTACAACAATTGCATTTTTTTATCCCCCAATCAGTAGTCAAATGAGTTCATTTATATATTTATCCATAGTGGGTTCTTTATTTTTCACTTTTTATACAATAGTTGGAGCTCCCTATAATGCTTTAATTCCTGAAATAGGTAATAGTATGGAAGAAAGATTGGGATTATCAACTTGGCAGTCTGTATTTAGATTAATTTATACAGCAATAGCAATGGTTTTACCAGGAGTGATTATTGAAAAATTAGGGAATGGAAATTCATTAGTTGGAATTAGATATATGGTAATTATTTTTAGTATAATTTCAATTATAGGTGGATTTATTACTGTTTTTGGTGTAAAAGAAAAAGATTATTCTAAAGGAGAAGTTTCTAAAATTTCTTTTAAGGAAACTATAGATTCAATAAAAAGTTATAAAAGTTTTTATTATTATTTATTTGGACTATTATTTTTCTTTATAGGATTTAATACTTTAAGGGCTACAATGAACTACTATGTAGAAGACATTATGGGATATGGAAAATTTCAAATAACTATTGCTTCAGCTATTTTATTTGGAATGTCAGCTTTATTTTTCTATCCAACAAATATAATTTCTAAAAAAATAGGATACAGAAAAGTTATGCTTGGATGTTTAGGGCTTCTAATAATATTTACAGGAATGTTATTTTTAATAGGAAAAGTAATTCCACCATCAAGTGGTTTTATAATTTTTGCTTTATTAGGAATACCAATTGCAGGAGGAGCTTTTATTTTTCCACCAGCAATGTTAAGTGAGATAAGTAATAAAATTAGTGAAAAAACAGGAAATAAAATAGAAGGAATTTGTTTTGGAATACAAGGATTTTTCTTAAAACTAGCTTTTATGTTGTCAGTTCTTGTATTACCTCATATATTAGCATTAAATACTCAAGGAAATGAAAGTGTAACAAAATATGGAATATATATGACAGCTATTTTTTCTTTGGTATCTTTTATAATTTCAGGATATTTTTACTATAAATATGAAGAATAGATAAAAATTTAGGGGAAAATAATGGAAAGTATTTACATAATAGCAATTATATTTTTCTTTTTAGAATCATTGATATATTTTATTTCTCCAATCTCTATAACTTTTTTATCAATAATTTTATTGGGATATTTCTTTTGGATATTTAAAATAAAAAATATTGAAATTTATGTATTTTCTATACTTTTTTTATTGAGAATAATATTAGGAATAAACTTTAATAACTACAATATAGGAGATATTGTAGAAATTAAGACGGAAATTTTAAATGGAAGAGGAAAAATAGAAAAAATAGATAATAAGTTTTTAAAAGATTACAAATCAATATATGTAGAAAATATTGAAGAAGGAAATTATAAATTTATTGGTGAGATAAAAAAGATTCAAGACAAATATTTAATATTAGATATCTTTGAAAAAGAAAAAAGAGTAGAGAAAGATATAGAAATTATTTTAGAGAAAAAAATTATAAAATTAAGAAAGAATCTTTCCAATGGTTGTGTAAATTTAATTAAAGCAATGATATTAGGAGATAAAAGTAATGTTTATAGAGAAGTAGAAAATAAATTTAGATATTCAGGTGCCAGTCATCTATTAGCAATATCAGGGTTACATATAGGGATAATATCAGGAATTATTTTGTATGCTTTAGATAAACTTTTATTAAAAAAAGAGATAAAATATATTTTAGGACTTATTATTTTAAGTATATATGTTTTTTCTATAAAAATAAGTCCTTCAGTAATAAGAGCATATATAATGGGAGTTGTATATATAATTGGTAATATAATATATGAAAAAAATGATATAAAAAAATCTTTTTTAGTAGCTTTTATTATTAATTTATTGATATATCCAAACTCTTTTTCTAATATATCTTTTCTTATGTCATATCTTTGTGTTTTCACGATATTATGGATATATCCAAAATTTCAAATACAAATAAAAGTAAAAATGAAAAATTTGTGGAATTATTTGATATTTTTATTTTCTATTCAAATAATATTAACTCCTTTAACTTTATATTTTTTTAATACAATAAATTTTTTATCATTTTTTACAAATATAATATTAACTCCAATTGGTTCAGTTTTTATAATATTAGGTTTTGGAGCTATTATAATTCCATCTATATTTTCAAAATTTTATCTAATGATAGTAGAGGGAACTTATATATTATTAGAAAAATTTTTAAATCTTTTTGAAAAATTGCCATATCTTAGTTTGAAGATAGAGAATAAAATAGATTTTAAAATGATTATATTTTTTTATATAATTATTTTTGGAATAATATTCAGTAAAGAGTTAAAAAGTTATTTAAAAAATCAAAGAAAAATATAATTTTATCTAAATTATAGGAGAAAGAATGAAAACGGTAAAAAAGGAATGTTTTATAGAATTTGAAGAAAAAAAATCAAAATTTATTGGTTATATAAAGCCTGTATCTTCAAAAGAAGAGGCTGAGAAATTTATAGAAAAAATAAAACAAAAGCATTATGATGCTACTCATAATTGTAGTGCTTATAAATTAACAGAAAATGGGCAAGAATATTTTAAAGTAGATGATGATGGAGAACCAAAAGGTACTGCTGGAAAACCTATGGGAGATATAATCAACTACATGGAAGTAGAAAATCTAGTTGTGATTGCTACTAGATATTTTGGAGGAATAAAATTAGGAGCAGGGGGTCTTGTAAGAGCTTATGCAAAAACAGCAAAGTTAGCTATACAAGAATCAGAAATAGTTGACTATATAGAGAAAAAAACTTATCTTTTAGATTTTTCATATGATAAAGTTGGGGAAGTAGAGCAGATTATATTAAAAAATAATGATGAGATATTAGAAAAAGGATTTAATGATAAAGTAACATACAAGGTTATACTTTCAGAAAAATCCATTGAAGAATTGAAAAATAAAAAAGAGGTTTCAATAATAATAATTTAAAAGATTATTGACAACCTTAGAAAAAAAATATATACTTAAAATAAAAAGAAAGATGGAGGAAAATATGTTTTATAGTGCATTTATAGTTTTAAACAATGATGAAGTGAAAAGTTGGATAAATATTAATTCAAAAGAGGAATTCATGGAAAAAGTTTGCTCTCCATTTTTAAGTAATGATAAATTTCAATTTAATGGTGAAATAATAGATAAATCTCAAATAAAAGAGGTTAGGTTTGTAGAAACAGAAATGGAACAAATTGGAGATTATAAACTTATTTTAAGATATATAAAAGAAACAAAATGTTATGGAGATAAATTTGTGAGTGAAAAATACCCTATTTATTATGTAAAAGACATTACAAAGGAAATTATAAAATGATTATAAAATAGCTGTTATAGATTTATAGATAGATTTATTACAGCTTTTTTCATGAAAAATAAAAAAAGTTGTTGACAAAAATTATTAATTATGATAAAATTAAAACATAATTGAAATGAATACAATTTAGGAAAAAAGTTTAGGATAAAAATTAGGAGGAAAAAAATGAAAAAATTTAGATGTAAAGTTTGTGGAGCAATCGTAGAAGAAGGAATGGAAGTTTGTCCAGTATGTAAAGTAGGTCCAGATAAATGGGAAGAAATCGTTGAAGGAGAAGGAAGAGTTTGGGCTACTGAGCACAAAATCGGTGAAGGATTAGCTTGTGGAGACGAAGAAATAATTGCTGGATTAAGAGCTAACTTTGAAGGAGAATGTACAGAAGTTGGAATGTACTTAGCAATGTCAAGAGTTGCTGATAGAGAAGGATATCCAGAAGTAGCTGAAGCTTACAAAAGAATAGCGTTCGAAGAAGCTGAACATGCTGCTAAATTCGCTGAATTATTAGGAGAATGTGTAAGTGATTCTACTGAGAAAAACTTATCTATGAGAGTAGAAGCTGAGTATGGAGCAACAGCTGGAAAATTTGATATAGCTAAAAGAGCTAAACAATTAGGATTTGACGCTATCCACGATACAGTTCATGAAATGGCTAAAGATGAAGCTAGACATGGAAAAGCATTCAATGGATTATTAAATAGATACTTTGGAAAATAATTTTAAATAAAAAATAAAAGAAAAAGGATATTGAATTTTCAATATCCTTTTTTTTTTATTAAATATTAAAATAATAATAAAATTTTAATTTATTTTCTTGATTTTTTTCTTTTAATAGAGGATAATAAAATAAAAAATTATGGAGAAAGAGAGATGAATAAAAAACCAAAAGTAGTTGTTATTGGTGGAGGAAGCGGAATTTCAGTTGTATTAAGAGGATTAAAATATCTTCCAATAGAACTTACAGCCATTGTATCAGTAGCTGATGATGGTGGAAGTAGTGGAACTTTAAGAAAAGAATTTGATTCTCCTCCTCCTGGAGATTTAAGAAATGTTTTAATTGCTTTGAGTGATGTAGAACCAATAATAGAAGATGTTTTTCAATATAGATTTAATGAAAATACTTCTATAGGAGCTCATCCTTTAGGAAATCTATTAATAATGGCAATGAATGAAATAACAGGAAATATTGGAGAAGCTGTTGATAGACTAAGAAAACTTTTTAATATAAAAGCAAAAATATTACCTTCTACAATAGAAAATATAGTATTGTATGCTGAAACAGAAAATGGAAAAATAATAGAAGGTGAATCAAATATACCTTATAGTAATGAAAAAATAAAGAAAGTATTTTATAAGAAAAAAAGAAAAGCTCCTATAAAAAATTTACAAGTTTTAGAAGAGGCAGATTTAATAGTTTTTGGAATAGGGAGTTTATATACAAGTTTAATTCCAAACCTTTTGTTAGAAGGAGTAAAAGAGAGTTTGGAAAAAACAAAGGGAAAGATAGTGTATATCTGCAATGCTATGCAACAACCTGGAGAAACAACAGGATATAGTGCTGATGACCATATACAAGCTATTTGTGATGTAATTGGAGATAATATCATTGATGAAATAGTAGTAGACACTAGAGAAATTTCAGAAGAAATATTAAAAAGATATAAAAAACAAAATAGTGCTAGAGTTATAGTAGAAGAAGAAAAAATAAAAAAAAGAAACATAGAAATAATAGATAGGGATATATTAGAAATAGATTCAAAAGGGATGATAAGACATCATCCATACAAACTATCAGCGACATTATATTCTTTAATAGATAAATGGGAAGAGTTTTATAAATAATTTTTAAGAGGAGTTATTACTGATATATTCAGTAGTAACTCCTCTTTTTAATTTTTAGAAAATTAAAATTTCAACATCTTGAGCAAGTTTTTCTAATTTTAAATTTAATTCATTAGAAATATTTTTAGAAAGGTTTTCTATAAAATTATTATCAGTATTTTGTAATTCTTGAGCAATAGAATTAGCAAGTTTTTCTTTATTTTTTTCTGATAATAACATATCTTTTCTAACTAATTTTCTAGCAAGAATAGGAATTGATTTAGTCATAAATAAATTTTTGCTTTTATTAAATCCTATACTAGTAATAATAATTCCTAATAAAGCTCCTCCAATAAAACCAAGAGGACCAGTAGCAATAAGAGCTGTACCACTACCACCACAAATACTTCCAATTAAAACTCCAACTATTAGTGAAACAATACCATTTATAATATTTTCACCTTGAAGATTTTTTATAGAAAAAGAAAGATTATTGAAATTAGTATTTGTATCAATAGAAACAAGTCTCATTTCTTCCTTTGGAATTAAATATTTATTACAAATGTCATCAATAGAACTTTGTAAATTATGACAAAGTTTAAAAGACCATTTAATAATAATATCTTCTAATAAAAGTTTTATCTGTTCAGGAGAAAGGGTACTTTTAATTTGATTAGAAAGAATTTCATTCATATCCTGTATAGTATCTATTTTTCCTTTTTTCCAAAGAGAAATATTAGGAAGAACTGCATTATTTATTACATAATCTGTAAGTTTTTCTACAATAGAATAAATTAAATCATTTATTTCAATTTTTACATTTTTTTCTATAACTCCACTATTAATAAATTCTTTTACCTCTTTTCTAAATTCTCTAAGTCTTTCATCTATAATTCCAGAATAAGCTAATCCTTTTCCAATAGAAAATTCTGGTTCTTCAGAATTGACAATAATAGAGTTTGGAAAAGAAAATTTACATTGTTCTTTAAAGAATCTTATTCTAGAAGCTCCTCCTGTAAGAATAAGAAGTTTTGGGGGAGCGTCTTTTGTAACTTTAGCAGCCTCATATAAAGAGTATTGTAATCCTTCCATAAAAGATTTTCCATCAAGTTCTGGAATTGGTTTATTTATAATATTTCTTATAATTTCTGGACTTGCCTTAATAGTTAAGTTTTGCACTCCATCATAATATAATGAAAGTGATTCTTCATAGAATGAATCTTTATACAATTCCTCATTTGAAAAATATTTTTCTTTAACTTTTCTAGCCATTAATTGAGCATAACAACGCCAACCATAACTTTCTTCAAAAATTTCCTCTATTTTATTTTTGTGGATATTATTTTTTATAGCTTCTTGTAAAAGATATTCATCAATAATTCCACTACCAAGATTATTGTTTCCAAAAACTCCTATTCCTGTTTCTTTTCCATTAACAATATAAGCAAAGTCTAAAGTTGAAGAACCTATATCAATAACAAGTACACTTTCTTTTAAAAGTTCTGGATTAACTCTAATATTTTTAGCCTCTCTAGCATATAAAAAGGCTGCTCTGGACTCAGAAATAACTCTTACATTAGGAAGCCCAGAATTTTTTAATAATTCTTGATATACTTTTCTTTTTTCAAGATTCCAACCAGCAGGACAACCAACTGTTATTTGTACCTCTTCTCCTGATGTAAAATCTTTTATTTTATTGGCTACTCCTCTAGAAAAAGTTGTAATATCTTTTTCAGAAAATTTACTTTTAAATCTAACTCTTAAAGAATTTTTATTTCCAGAAGAGATAGCTTGTTCACCTATTAAAATTTCATTTTCTTCTAAAGCTACAGCAGATATAAAACTTGCTTTTTCATCTATTGGAAGTATTATTGGTTCAATATCCTTGCTTAAAGATGAAATTTGAGTAACAGTACTTTCTCCGTCACCTAAATCGAAACCTATATATCTCATATAAACTCCTTTAATTAATTTTTTTTGTAGCAATACCTCTAACTAAAATTTTATTGTTAGATTTATCTATGAAAGCTGATTTTATTGTCATTGAAGAATTTTTTGATGGTAAAATATCAAAATATTTTTCTTTATCATTTGAATATGAAATTTTTTTAATATTATTTTCTAGTAGTATACTTTGTATCTCTTTATTAAGAGAAGAAATAATATTTTCATTTTTTGTATTGTCAGCTTCATCAATTTTTTGAAATAACATTAAAATATCATTATTTAATTTTCCATCAGATTTATTTTCAAGATTATTGAGAATTTTAAATTCTTCAATGTATCTATCTATTGATTCCATAGAGTTATCCATATAATTTAAAATATTATTTATATCTATATTAATTTCTGTTTTTTGATTTTTTTCTATTTTTGATGAAATAGTTCTATATTTTTTTACAATAAAAAATAATAAGATTATTTCACAAATAAAACTTAGGAGAAAAGTAAAACTAATAAAATAATATTTATTTTTTAAAGAGTGAAAACCTCCTAAAATTATGGAATAAATTAGACCACAATGGAAAATAGTAGTAAAAATATTAGATAGTTTAGAATTTTTAACTGAATTATTTTCATTTGACCAAATAATAGTTTCACCAATAGTGTTGTAAAGATTTAGATTTTCTTTTAACATTGTAAAGATTATTCCAATTTGCTGTCTAAGTTTTATATTTTTTTCTTCGGACATAACTTCATGTTGGATAATTTCAATATTTTCTAATAAGATACTTTTAGCATCAAAAATATTTTTTTTATTTAAAAGAGATTGATTTATACTCTCTCTCATTTCTAGCCATTTATTTTTAGCTTTCATATGATTACACCTCCACTTATAATATTTTGACGAGAAAAAAAGAGATTTCGTTTAAATAAGTAAAATTTCTAGTTAAAAAAATATTTTCTCTTAGAAATTAGTAAAAATATATGGTATAATTAACATTAAGAAAAATATAAGGAGGATTTGATTTTGGGTAAGATAATCTATGTTAGTGGTGGAGCTCGTTCAGGAAAAAGTGGATATGCAGAAGATTATATAGCTGAAAGATATAGTAAAAAGATTTATCTAGCTACAGGAATAGCTTTTGATGATGAAATGAAAGATAAAATAGAAAAACATAAAAGAAGAAGAGGGAAAAATTGGAAAACTATAGAAAATTATAAAAATATTCCAAATCTTTTAAAGGAACATATGGAAGGGTATGACGTTGTTCTTCTTGATTGTTTAACAAATATGATAACTAACTATATGATATTAGATAATGAAAAAGATTGGGAAAAAATTTCTATGGAAGAGATAAATGGAATAAAAAAATTTATAACAAGAGAGATTGAAAGAATAATTCAATTTATAAGAGAAAATCCAATTGATATGGTAGTGGTAACTAATGAATTAGGAATGGGATTAGTACCAGATAATTACCTAGGAAGATATTTTAGAGAGATTGCAGGAAAAATAAATCAAATAGTGGCAAAGGAATCTGATGAAGCATATTTTGTAGTTTCAGGAATTCCTATGAAATTAAAATAGTTTTTGTTTTGGAGGATAGAAATGAAGGGGTTAATATTACTTTTTAAATTTATGACAAGATTACCAATTCCAATAGAACCTAAATTTGATTCTGAAGAATTAGGTAAAAGTATGAAATTTTTTCCTGTAGTTGGAATTGTAACAGGAATATTAATGTATATTTTTTATTTAGTAGGAGTACAATTTATTGGTTCTCCATTTGTATTAGCAACAGTATTAGTATTAATAGAGATTGGAATCACAGGAGCTATGCATCTTGATGGTTTATCTGATACCTTTGATGGAATTTTTAGTTATAGAAGTAAGCAAAAAATGCTTGAGATAATGAAAGATTCAAGAATAGGAGCCAATGGAGCCATTGCCTTAATTATGTATTTTCTATTAAAGATAATTATTTTAGGTTCTATTGAAATGGAAACTTCTTTAATGGGATTAGGTTTTTTATCATCAGAACTAAAAACTTTTGGAATGGGATTTGCTCTATTAGTTTCTCCAGTAATAGCTAGAGCTAATAGTGTACTAAATTGTGCTATGACTTCATATGCTAGAAGTTCTGGAAGTGCTAAGGATTTAGTAGAACAAACAGATAGAAAGGGAGCAACAATAGCAATTTTAATTTCTACAGTTTATTCTTTACTTGTTCAGGCTTTTCTATTTCCAAATTTAAATTCTGTTTATTTAGTAAATGTAATATTTGTAACTCATATTTTAGGAGCTTATTTTGTAAAATTAATGGAGAGAAAAATAGGTGGAGTTACAGGGGATACTTTAGGAGCTGTATTAGAATTATCACAATTAATAGTTTTATTAGGTATATATATAGCAATAGGAATAAGATAAAATGAAAAGAATAATTTTAGTAAGACATGGGCAAACTACTATGAATCTTCAAAAACTTTATTATGGATTTTTAGACCCTCATATGACAGAATTGGGAAAAGAACAAGTAATGAAGTCCAAAAAAATATTAGAGAAGATAGATTATGATGAGATAATATCCAGTGATTTAGATAGAGCTTATGAAACAGCCAAAATAATAAATTTTAAAAATTTAGAAATAAAGGTTTTTCCAGAAACAAGAGAATTAAATTTTGGAATATTTGAAGGATTAGCTTATGAGGAAATTAGAAAAAAATATCCAGAAGAATTACAAAAATCTATAGATGATTGGAAAAATTATTCTTTTGTTACAGGAGAAAGTCCTTATGATTTACAAAAAAGAGTTGTTAAATTTATAGATGAGTTAGAAGATAATAAAACTTATTTGTTAGCAACTCATTGGGGGGTTATTTGTACCTTATTAAGTTACCATTTTTCAAATGGATTAGATAGTTATTGGAAATATAAAATAGATAATGGGAGTATTACAATAATTGAATTTAGAGAGAAATATCCTTTATTATGCCAATTAAATTTGAAAGGGGATTAACTTAAAATGAAAAGATTTGAAGAAAGTTTAAGGGAAATATCTTTTTTAAATAAAAATTCAGAAAGAGAATGTAAAGATATATTAGATAAAAAAATGAAACCAATAGGAAGTTTAGGGGTAATGGAGGAAATAGCTGAGAAATTAGCTGGGATATTGCCTTATAATTTAAAAAGTATAAAAAGAAAAGGTTGTCACATTGTAGCAGTAGCTGATAATGGGATAATAGAGGAAAAAATTTCTCCATGTCCAGAAGAATATACTAGATTAGTGACAGAAGAGATGGTAAATGGTTTTGCTCCTATAAGTTTATTTTGTAAAAATTTAGGAGTAGATTTAAAAGTTATTGATGTTGGAATGAAAAAAAGTCTTTCTAAAAAATATCCAAATTTTTATATTTCAAAAGTTGTTAATGGAAGTAAGAATTTCAGAAAAGAACCAGCATTAACTGTTAATCAAGTTATTGATACAATAGAAAACGGAATATTTACAATAGAAGAGTTAGAAGAAGAATATGATGTATTTTCTACAGGAGAAATGGGAATAGGAAATACTACAACTTCTTCAGCAATATTATATTCTCTAACAAGATGTAGTATAGATGATGCTGTTGGAAAAGGTTCTGGAGCTGAAGGAGAAATATTAGAAAATAAAAAAAGAGTAATTTTTGAAAGTTGTATTAGATATAATACTTTTCAAATGAATCCAATAGAAATTTTAAGTCATGTAGGTGGACTTGATATAGCTTTTATGGTTGGTTTGTATATTGGGGCAGCAAGATATAGAAAACTTATATTAGTAGATGGATTTATATCAGCTGTAGCAGCTTTGATTGCTACCAAATTAAATCCTATTATAAAAAATTATATTTTAGTTACTCATTTAAGTGAGGAACCAGGAATGAAATTAGTTTTAAAAGAACTTGGAAAAGAACCTTTTTTAAATATGAAAATGAGATTAGGAGAGGGAACAGGAGCTGTATTTGCTTATCCAATGATTTGGGGAGCAGTAGATATATATGAGAAAATGAAAACTCCAAAAGAGGTGTATGATTTATTCTTTTAATTTTTAATTGGGAGAAAAGATGGAAAAGAAAAGTCAAGATGGAAAAGAGGGACATAGAAAAAGATTACAAGAAAGATATTTAAGTAAAGGATATAAAGCGTTAGCTGATTATGAAATAGTTGAATTTTTACTTTTTTTATTGATTCCTAGAAAAGATACAAAAAATATAGCAAAAGAATTGATTGAAAAATTTAATTCTTTAAAAGGAATACTTGAAGCAGATATAAAAGAATTAAAAAGTATAAAAGGATTGGGAGAAGTATCAATAACATATTTAAAATTTTTAGGTGATATGTACAGATACTATTATGAAGAAAATATATTAAAAGAAAGAGAAAATAATCCTATAAGTATAAAAACTAAAAATCAATTAATAAATTATTTGAGGACAGATATTGGTATTTCAAAAATAGAGGAGTTTAAGGTTCTATTTTTAAATTCAAACAATGAAGTTTTAGGAATAGAAACTTTATTTCAAGGAACTATTGATAAAAGTGCTGTTTATCCAAGAAAAATTTTAGAAAGAGTTTTATTTTATAATGCACGTTCAATAGTATTTTCTCATAACCATCCATCAGGAAATACTACTCCATCGTCAAAGGATATAGAAATAACAAAGATGATGAAAGATTTTTTTAAAATGGTAGATGTAAGTATTTTAGACCATATAATAATATCAAAAGATTCTTATTTTAGTTTTTTAGAAGAGGGATTTATATAGATTAGGGGGATACATGAATAATAATATAGAAAATTTAGAAAATAAAGATATAGAAGTAAAAGTAGAAGAATTTGTAGAAAAAAAAGAAGAAATAGTTGAAATAATAGAAGAAAATACAGAAGAAATAGTAGAAGAAGTACAAGAAGAGAAGTTTTATACAGTTGTAGGTGTAATTTTTGAAATTACTAAAAAAAGATATTATTTTGAAGTTGTAAATAAAGATGAAGTTTATAAAAAAGGAGATAAAGTATTAGTAGATACAGTAAGAGGGCAAGAGATAGGAGTAATATATAATACACCTATGGTACTTTCTGAAAAATTATTAGTACTACCTTTGAAACCTGTCTTAAAGAAAGCAAGTGAAGAAGAGATAAAAAAATATGAGGATTTAAGAAAAGAAGCTGAAAAAGCTCAAATAATTTGTAAAGAAAAAATAGTTACTCATAAATTACCAATGAAACTTATAAATACAGAGTTTACTTTTGATAAAACAAAACTTATTTTTTATTTTACAGCAGAGGGAAGAATTGATTTCAGAGATTTAGTAAAAGATTTGGCTAACATATTTAAGCTTAGAATAGAATTACGTCAAATTGGTGTAAGAGATGAAGCTAGAATTTTAGGAGATATAGGAGTTTGTGGAAAAGAGTTATGTTGTAGAACTTTTATTAATAAATTTAATTCTGTATCAATAAAAATGGCTAGAGACCAAGGACTTGTAATAAATCCATCTAAAATATCTGGAGTTTGTGGAAGATTACTTTGTTGTATAAATTACGAATATCAACAATATGAAGAAGCTTTAAAATCATTCCCAGCTGTAAATCAAATGGTAAAAACAGAAAAAGGAGAAGGAAAAGTAATCAGTATAAGTCCACTTAATGGTTTTTTATATGTAGATTTACCAAATATAGGTATAACTAAATTTGATATAGAAGAAGTCAAATTTAATAGAAAAGAAGCTAAAAAATTACAAAACGAAAGTCCTATTGTATCAGAAGATGGAAGTAATTTGGCACTTCTAGAAAAAGAGTAAGATATGGAAGAAATTGTAAATATAACAACTTTTGACGATGATATAAAAATATATCAATTAATAGATGGATTTAGGTTTTCTGTAGACCCAATAATTTTAGTAGATTTTTTTGAAGGAAATCCAGAAAAAAAAGTACTAGATATAGGAAGTGGTTCTGGAATAATTCCTATATTATTAGCTAAAAGAAAAAATATGAAAAATATTACAGGGATAGAAATTCAAAAGGAATCCTTAGATATTTTTAAGAGGAATGTTTCAGAAAATAAATTAGAAAAAAATATAGAGATTGTCTATGGAGATGTAAAGGAATATAGTAAATCAAATTATTATGATTATATTATTTCCAATCCTCCTTATATGTCTTTAGATGGGAAAAAAATTTCTGAGAATGAAAATAAAAAGATTTCTCGTCACGAAATTAAATTAAATTTAGGAGAATTAATAAAAAATAGTAAAAGACTTTTAAAACCAAGAGGGGAACTTTTTTTAGTGCATAGAAGTTTTAGATTATCAGAAATTATAAAAGAACTAGAAAAAAATAATTTTTCTCCTAAAAAAATAAAATTTGTTTACTTTGATAGAAATAAAAATTCTAATCTTATTTTAATTCAGGCATCAAAAGGGAGAAAAAATAAGTTAGAAGTAGTACCACCATTATTTTTGGAAGAGGAAGGATACTAAAAATAAATATTGACAATTTTAATAAAGTATTATATAATAAATCTTGACCATCAAGAGAGACGGAGGGAATGGCCCTGTGATGTCTCAGCAACCTACTATTTTGTGTGGTGCTAATTCCAGTTAGATGGGGATTATTTGTAAGATTATATCCCTTTCGTTGGAAAGGGATTTTTTATTTTTAAATTATTTTTGATTTTATTATTAGGAGGAATTAATGGAAGATTTAATTTACTTTACATCTGAATGTGTATCACCAGGACATCCAGATAAAGTAGCAGACCAAATATCAGATGCTGTTTTAGACGCTTGTTTAAAAGATGACCCAAATTCTAGGGTAGCTTGTGAAGTATTTTGTACAACAGGTCAAGTTATTGTTGGTGGAGAGATAACAACAAAAACTTACATAGATATTCAAGATATAGTTAGAAAAAAAATTCATGAAATAGGGTATAGACCAGGAATGGGATTTGATGATAACTGTGGAGTATTTAGTTCAATACATTCTCAATCTCCAGATATAGCTATGGGAGTAGATGTAGGAGGAGCTGGAGACCAAGGAATAATGTTTGGAGGAGCTGTAAAAGAAACTCCAGAATTAATGCCTTTAGCATTAGTTTTATCAAGAGAAATTTTAAAATTATTAGTTGAATTAAGAAATGAAGGAGTACTTACTTGGGCAAGACCAGATGCAAAATCTCAAGTAACATTAGCTTATGATAGAGAAGGAAATATAAAATTTGTTGATACAATAGTAGTTTCAGTTCAACATAATCAATTTGTAACACAAGAACAAATTCATCATGATGTAAGAGAATTAGTAATAAAACCTGTATTGGAAAAATATAATTTAAAATTTGAAGATGTTAAAAAAATATTTATAAATCCTACAGGAAAATTTGAAATTGGAGGACCTCATGGAGATACAGGGCTTACAGGAAGAAAAATAATAGTTGATACTTATGGTGGATACTTTAGACATGGTGGAGGAGCTTTTTCTGGAAAGGACCCTTCAAAAGTAGATAGGTCAGCAGCTTATGCAGCTAGATGGGTAGCTAAAAATATAGTAGCTTCAGGATTAGCTGATAAATGTGAGGTACAATTATCTTATGCAATAGGAGTAGTAGAACCTACATCAGTAAAAGTTGATACTTTTGGAACAGGAAAAGTAGATGAAATAGAATTGGCAAAAGGGGTTTCAAAAATATTTGACTTAACACCAAGAGGAATTGAAAGAGACTTAAAACTTAGAAGTTGTGAATTTAGATATCAAGATTTAGCAGCATTTGGGCATATAGGAAGAACAGATATAGAACTTCCTTGGGAACAATTAAATAAAGTTGAAGAATTAAAAA
Source organism: Fusobacterium sp. FSA-380-WT-3A (assembly GCF_012843705.1). Classification (NCBI taxonomy): domain Bacteria; kingdom Fusobacteriati; phylum Fusobacteriota; class Fusobacteriia; order Fusobacteriales; family Fusobacteriaceae; genus Fusobacterium; species Fusobacterium sp. FSA-380-WT-3A. The sequence goes on from NZ_JABAFQ010000015.1 coordinate 17,740, forward strand.
ATTATTTTAATAAGTAATTAAAGAAAAGGATATTGTATTTATACAATATCCTTTTTATTTTAAATTTTAAAAAATAAAAATAGCTTTCTATGATACCATAGAAAGCTATTAGAAGCTTTAATCATTTAGTTTACTAAAATTTTTTGAATTTATTTATTTAGCTTTCTTTTTACAAGTTCTTTTTTTCTTAGGTTCTTCTTTTTTTACATTTAATCTATCAGATAAGTCTTTACCAACTTTAAATTTTATATAGTTTTTAGGAGTTATTTTAATAGGCTCCCCTGTTCTAGGGTTAATTCCTTCAGCTCTTTTTGTAGTTTTTCTTTCGAAAGTTCCTAGCCCTCTAAAAACTAAAACTTCTTCTTTTGCAAGTGCTTCTTTTAATACTTCTACAAAAACTTCTACTTGTCTTTTTGCTTCTTCTTTACTAGGCAAATTAGCCTTTTTCATAAACAATTCTGCAAATTCTACTTTTTTCATGATTCCTCCCTTTAAAAATATAAATAAATATTAAAGTATCTTAAGTTATTATATAAGACTCAAAAAAAATATATTTTGTTTAATTTTTTTTAAATTTTTTTTATTTATTATTTTAAATTTCTTTTACTTATGAATAATTCTATATCCACGAGGTGTTATTATCTTATTTTTTAAAATAAAACTATTAGAATTTCCTATAATAACTGTAGAAAACATATTTATTTCATAGTTTAACATATTTTCTAAAGTAGTTATAACAAAATTTTCTTCCTCTCTACCAACATTTCTAGCTATCAATACAGGAGTATCTTTAGATTTATATTTTAACATTATATCTCTAGCTTCATTTATAAGAAATTCTCTACCTTTACTTTTTGGATTATAAAGAGTAATTACAAAATCTCCTTGAGAAGCCAAATCAATTCTTTTTTTAATGATTTCCCAATCTGTTAAAAGATTACTAAGAGAGATATTGACACTATCATGTACAATAGGTGCCCCTCCTAAACTAGCTGAGGCATTAGAGGAAGTTACTCCAGGAATTATTTCTATTTCAATATTGCTATTTTTTGCTACTTCTAACATAAGTCCAGCCATTCCATAAACTCCAGGGTCACCAGAGCTAATAAGAGATACAGTTTTTCCATCCTCTGCTAACTTTAAAGTCTCTTCACATCTTTCTACTTCTTTTTTCATAAAAGATTTTATCAGTAATTTTTCTGGAAATAAATCTTCTACAAGAGAGATATAAGTTTTATATCCTATTATTATATCTGAATTTTTTAAAGTTTCATAAGCTTTAAAAGTCATATTTTCTTTATTTCCTGGTCCTATTCCTACCACATAAATTTTACCCATCTTTTCTTGTTTCCTCCTGAAATATTGATATAGTAATTCCATCATATTTTATTTTTTCTGCTATAATTTCTCCTTTTTTTCCAGAAGCTAGCATAGCACAAGGGCCTGATACAGAACCTATCCCTAAAGTTTTTTCCACAAACTCTGATTTTTTAAATTTATTTTCTACCTTTTTTATTTCATCTTTAGAAATAATTTTTAAGTCAATATTAAAGTATTTAGAAGTTTCTATTATTCCAATTTCATCTTTTTTTATATCAATAGTTCCTAAAACCTTTAAAGATTTTTCTGAAATATTATATTTTTCCAAAGAGTTTTTTATTGCAAAAATTATTTTATCTTTAGGTGTTCCTCTCTTACAGCCTATTCCAATAGATATATTTTTTGGAAAAATTTGAGTTATTTCAATATTTTTTTGATTTGAAATAATAATTACTCCTTTTGGATTTTCATTTGAAATATTTTCTGGAACTTTTATTTCAATTTTTTCTCCAGCTACTATAAGACTTGTAACTTTTTTAGCACTCTCTAAAGATTCTAATTTTCCATTTATTTTCATGGCGATTGTATCAACAGCAATTTTTCCTGAAATATCTGAAGATGTTGTCAAAACAGGGATTGAATTTAGCATAGAACTTATCTCTTTTGTTAAATTATTTCCTCCACCTAAATGTCCTGAAAGAATAGGAATTACAAAATCTCCATTTTCATCTACTACTAATACACAAGGGTCAGAGTCTTTAGAGTTAATAAAAGGTGCTATACTTCTTACAGCTATTCCTGTGGCTGTTATAAAAATAAAACCAAAATATTTTTGAAAAATATCTTTTAAAGTATCCTTAATAGAAAGTTTTATTATTTTTGTTTCTTCATCAGAATATTTTTCTAATGTAAAAACTTCAATTTCTTTATTAAAAGTTTCTAAATAAAGATTTTTTATTTTTTTTGCTAATTCAACGCCTTTTTTAGTGACAGTAATAATTCCAATTTTATCTTTAAACATTTTCTTTTCCTTTTCTATATTCATGAGTAAAGGTTTTATCATATAATTTTGATTTTGAATAATTATTTCCTAAAAAATTCCCAACAAGAATTTGAGCAGTCTTATTAATATTTTCTTTTTTTACTAATTCAGATATATTTTTTAAAGTTCCTATAACTTTTTTTTCATCTTTCCAACTAGCTCTTTGAACAACAGCTATTGGAGTATCTTCTGGATAATAAACAGAAAGTTTTTTAACAACTTCATCTATCATTTGAACTGATAAAAATATTGCCATAGATGCTTGATGAGAAGCTAGACTTTCTAAAGATTCTCTTTCTGGAACTTTAGTTCTTCCAGAAAGTCTTGTACATATAACAGTTTGGCTTACATCTGGTAAAGTATATTCTTTTTTTAAAGAAGCAGCAGCTGCTAAAAAAGAACTTACTCCGGGAATAACTTCATATTCTATATTATTTTCATCTAAAATATCCATTTGTTCTCTATGAGCTCCAAAAATACTTGGGTCTCCTGTGTGAACTCTAGCTACTTTCTTTCCAGATTTAATCCCTTTTATTGTTATATCCATAACTTCTTCTAAAGTCATTGTAGCAGAATTGTAAATCAAAGCTTCATCTTTATGGCAATCTATAACTTCTCTTGGAACTAAAGAACCAGCATATATAATTATGTCAGCTTCCTTTATAATTCTTTGTCCTTTAACAGTTATAAGTTCAGGGTCTCCAGGTCCAGCTCCTATGAAATAAACTTTTTCCATTTCTCAATTCCTCCTTTTTTTAATATAAGAGTTGAAAAATAAGGGATATCCTCTTTTGTTAAATTTTCTAAATCAAAATAAATTTTTTGTTCTTCTTTTCCTGATTCACATACAAGTACAATATTTTTTTCATTTCCTGTAATTTTCAATGCTTCTTTTAATTCTTCAAATCTCAATGAAACTTTCATCACTACTATATTATCACTATTTTTTATTTCTTCTATTATATGTTGTGAAGTACATTTTTTAGAAAGTGATATAACTTTTAAAGTTTCATCTCCAACAACCAAAGGGATATTTATTCTTGAGGCAATATCTATAAAAGAAGATATACCAGGAATTGTTTCCACTTGATATTTTTCATTTATATTTTCTATAAGATAGACATATGTACTATAAGTCATAGGGTCCCCTATAGTAATAAAACCTACATTTAAATTTTTTTCTAAATATTCTTCAATGATTTTGCTATTTTTTATTCTCTCTTCTTTTCTTTTTTCTATATTAGGATTCATAGAAATTTCCATATCTACAAATTTTATATCAGTTTTTAGATATTCTTTAACAATATTGTAAGCTGTACTTTCAATATCTCTTCCAGCATTTGGTAAAATTAAAATATCTAATTTTTTTAAAGTATTAATAGCCTTTAAAGTTATCATTTCAGGGTCTCCTACTCCAACCCCTATTCCATAAAATTTACTCATTTATTTATTTTTATTCCTTTCTTCCACTTATTATATATATTGGATTTTCTCCAATCATCATATTATAATTTCCTATTTTTTTATTTCTTGATATATTTACATTTACAATTTCTATATCTGATAATTTTTTTTCTTTTAATAAATCTAAAGTTTTTCCTAAATTTTCAAGAGTAATTAAATTTATTACAAATCTACTATTTTTTTTAGATTTTTTTATAAAAAAATCTAAAATATTTTTCATATTATTAGAACTTCCACCAATAAAAATTCTATCAAAGGAATTTTCTTCTAAAAAATTTAAATCATTTGGAGCTAGACCATAAATTAATCTATAATTTTTTATATTAAATTTTTCTAAATTCTTTTTTATAAGTTCAATAGCCTCTATATTTTTTTCTATCCCATAAACAAAACCATTTTTTAAGTAGGTAGAAGCTTCAATCCCAACACTTCCTGTACCAGCTCCAATATCTACTAATATAGAATCTTCAAGAAGTTCTAATTTAGATATAGAAATAGCACGAACCTCATCTTTTGTCATAGGGACATTTCCTCTTATAAACTCATTATCTTTTATATGCATTTTTTTATCACCATTACATTTATAGAAAATTCTCTATTATATTTTTCTATATCACTAAGAAAAAATCTACTTATTTTTTCATCATCATAAGATAAATTTTCTCCAACAATAATTTCAATATTTTCTATTTTATTTTCTAATAATTTTTTTCCAATTATATATGGATTATTTTTTTTATCTGTAAGTAAAATAACTCCTCTTTTACTATTTTTTAAAATTTCTATTATATCTGACTCTCTTCCATGTAAGCTACAAAAAGAATACTCTTCCCAAGTATCACAAAGTTTTCCAAATAGATATTGAAAAGAGGAAAGTCCAGGGATAACTCTTATTAAATTTTCTGAAAAATTTTTTTTAATAAAAGAAAGTAAACTGTAATATCCTGTATCTCCAGAAACTATTATAGAAATCTCTTTGTTTATATTTTTGTTTATATACATTTTCATTTCATCTAATTTACTTAGATAATATTTTTCAATATTATTATTTAAAAGAATTTCTATATCTTCTAATTGTCTTTTGCCACCTATTACAATTTCAGAAGTTTTTAAGAGTTTTTTTCCAGCTTCTGAAAAATAATCTAGATGACCAACTCCTAATCCAATAACATTTATCATAACTCTTTCACCATTTTATAAAAATTTTTACTCATTCCCACATCTTCTTTAAAAGAAAATATTAAAGCTTCAATTTTTATACTTTCATCTTTTATATATTCTTGTGATTTTTTTACAACCTTATTAGCGATTAAATTAAAAAATTCTTTGTTTTCTATATATTCACAAGCTTCTTCAACTGTATTAGAAGAGAGAATTTTATAAAGAATCTCTTTTTTCTCTCCGATTTCAAAAGCATTAGCCAACATTATCTCCATTCTAGCATCAGCAACTTTACTGTGAGTATTATATATTCCTCCAGCTATTTTTATGGCTTTTCCTATATGTCCCACAAGAAATATTTTTTTATAACCAATTTCCACAGCACAATCTAACATATATCCAATATAATTACTTATAACAATGAGATTATTAGTATCTAATCCAAAATCTTCACAATATTTTTTTCCATAGTTTCCAAAAGAAAATATTATCCAATCTTTGTTACTATTTTCATGTAAAACTTTTAATTCTAATTTTAGAGAATCTTTTAAAGCTTCTTCACTCATTGGTTTTAAAACTCCTGTTGTACCAAGAATAGAAATTCCATTTATTATTCCTAATTTCTCATTAAAAGTTTTTTTGGCAATCTCTCTTCCTTTAGGAATATATATTAAAATTTCTATTTTTTCATTTATATTATATTTTTCTAAAAAGGTTCTTATATTTTTTATTAAAATTTCCAATGGTTTTGGATTAATAGCATATTTTCCAATAGGTTGTTGTAATCCTTTTTTGGTGATAACTCCAATCCCTCTACCACCTCTTATAAAAATATTTTCATCTTTATATCCTTTACTATCTTCTGTAAAAGATTTAACAATTTTTATTTTAGTAAAAATTTCTATTCCATTAGTTACATCAGGGTCATCACCTGAGTATTTAATAACAGATGTGGTTACAAAATTTTTTCTTTTTTTAATTCTATTTATAGGAATTATTAAATTTTTATCATAAGGGAGAGAAATTTCTATATTTTTTAAAAATTCATCATTAAAAATACAATAAAATCCAGCTAATGCACTAGCTATAACACAACTTCCTGTAGTGTATCCTGATTTTAATTCTTTCATCTAAAATCCCTCTCTTTTATATAACTGATATAAAATTCCATGTAATATAGCTACAGTTACTGTACTTCCTCCCTTTCTTCCATTTATTGTAATATATGGAATATCTAAACTTTTAAAAACTTCCTTAGATTCTTTAGCTCCTACAAAACCAACAGGAGCTCCAACAACTAAGTATGGTTTTTCAATTTCTTTTGTTTCAATTAATTCTTTTAATCTATAAAGAGCTGTAGGAGCATTACCTATAAGAAAAATTTTAGTATTTTTATCTTTACTAGCTTTTTCAATACCTATTATAGACCTTGTAATTCCTCTCTCTTTACTTTCTTTTGCAACATCCTCATCAGATATTAATGTATAGGCTTCACAATTAAATTTTTTTAAAATATTTTTATTAAGTCCATTCAATATCATATTAGTATCACAATAAATTTTACAACCATTTTTTATAGCAGTTTTTCCACTTGTTATTGGATTATTAAGAAATTTTATAATATCAGCATACTGAAAATCAGCTGTTGTATGAATAATTCTTTTTACAATAGGTAATTCTTCCTCTGTAAAATTATTTATTTTTTCTCCAAGTTCTTCTGTTATAATTTCAAAACTTCTTTTTTCTATTGATTGAGGTTCTTTTATATATTCCATTATCTCTTTCCTTTTCTAAAATTAAAAAAATTCATAAAATTAAATCTATTTTTCTTATCATGATATTCTTTTGCTTTATTTAATAGGTTATATACAAAATCTTGACTTGAAAAGAAATGAAGATGAGGATAACCACAGAAAAGATTTTTTTCAGAATACCCACATTCCCAACTTCTTCCATCTTTCTTAGAAATTTTAAATATATTTTCTCCAGATTTTTCTATTATTTCAGAATAATGAAATTCATGAGCTGGAAAACTTAAAGTTTTTTCTTTTTCTAAAGAACAATCTACATTAATATATCCAAACTTTCCAACATTTAATCTATCTTTCATTTGAAATTTATTATTTGTCAGTCCTACAAATTTAAATGTTTCATTATTTAAGGTTTTTAATTTTTGAGAAAGATATATGTATCCTCCACACTCTCCATAAATAACTCCACCATCATTATAAAAACTCTTAATACTTTCTATCATTAATTTATTCTTTTCTAACTCTTTTCCATAAATTTCAGGATATCCTCCACCAAAATATAATCCATCAACATCTTCTGGAATTTTTTCATCATTTATAGGAGAAAAATATTTTATTTCAATTCCTAATCTTTCTAAAAACTCAAGATTGTCATTATAATAAAAAGAGAAAGCATTATCTTTAGCCACTCCAATTTTTAACCCTTTATATTTTACTACTTCACTTAAGTTTAAAATTTTTCGTTCTATTTTTAATAATTCTTCATTTAGTAAAATATCATTTTTTAAAAGTTTATCACTGATACTATTTTTTGATGTTGGAGTATCTATGTTGGAAATTTCTAAAATTTTATTTATATCAATAGTCTTTTTAATTTTTTCAGCTAATATCTCTATTTTTTTATCTAATTCTTTAATTTCCTCAGCTTGTATAAGTCCTAGATGTCTACTTTCTAAAGAAATTTCATCTATTTTAGGAAGATAACCAACACAAGGAATTTCAACATATTTTTCTATGGCTTTAGAAAGTATTTCATAAGATTTTTCAGAAGAGATATTATTTAAAATAATTCCTTTTATCTCTACTCTTTCATCAAAAAGTTTATAACCTAAAATTTCTGCACATATGCTTGTACTTCTTTTATTGGCATCAACAACAAGAATAATAGGAATATTTAAAATTCTTGAGATGTGTGCTGTACTTCCATTGTCTAACTCATCACCTAAACCATCATAGAGTCCCATTACTCCTTCTATTATTGAAAAATTTTTTCTATTTTTTAAAAAACTATATTTGATACCTTTTTCTCCCATTAAAAAGTAATCTAAATTATAACTTTTATTTTTTGTTACATATTCATGAAATTTTCCATCTATATAGTCAGGACCAGCTTTAAAAGGAGAGACATTTTTTAAAACTTTCATAAGTCCGATAGTTATTGTTGTTTTTCCAATTCCACTTTTAGTACCAGCTATAATAATACCTTGCATAAAATATCCTCCTTACATTAATTAATTTTTTATTATATAACCAATTTTAAATTTTACTTATATTATACAATATTTTTATAAAAATTTTCCAATATTTCTTTTCTATGGTATAATAATAGTACTAAAGAGAAAAAAGGACTGATATAATGGATTGGATTATAGGTGGAACAAAAGACTCTAGAAATTTTATAGAAAAAATTTTGAAAACGGAAAATTTTTCAAAAGATTTTATTGTAACTGTTGTTACTGAATATGGAAAAAAATTATTAGAGGATTATAATATAAATGTTTTAGTAAAAGCTATGGATAAAAACCAAATGGAAAAATTTATTCTTTCTAATTCGATAGATAGAGTTTTTGATTTTAGTCATCCATATGCAGCAAATGTATCTGAAAATATAATTGAAATTTCTAAAAAATTAAATATTGAGTATTATAGATTTCAAAGAGAAGATATAGAAAAAACTAATATTCAAAATAATTTCTTATATTTCTCAAATATTCAAGAAATAATAGACTATATAAAAAATATTTCAGAAAATATTTTAGTAACTTTAGGAAGTAACCAGATAGAAAGTTTTTCTATTCTTCCGAATTTAAAAAATATATATTTTAGAATTTTACCAACTAAAGTTTCTGTTGAAAAACTAGAAAATTCTAATATAATGGCAAAAAATATAATAGCTTTACAAGGACCTTTTTCAAAGGAATTTAATAAAGCTATTTTTAAAAATTATAATATTAAATATCTTATCACTAAAGAAAGTGGAAATATTGGTGGAGAATTAGAAAAATTAGAAAGTGCCATTGAAGAAAATATAAAAGTTCTTATATTAAAAAGACCTCTTTTGAATTATCCTTGGATAACTTCAGATATAAATCAGATAATAAAAGTTTATCAGGAAAGGAAAAGTATGAAAAAAAATTTTGTAATAGGTACTAGAGGAAGTATATTAGCTCTTGCTCAGACAGAAATAGTAAAAAATATTCTTGAAAAAAAATATCCAAATTACACTTTTGAAATAAAGAAAATAGTTACAACAGGAGATAAAGATTTAACTACTAATTGGGGAAGTGGTGGAACTTCTATAAAAAGTTTTTTTACAAAAGAGATTGAAAAAGAGTTACTTGAAAATACAATAGATTTTGCAGTTCATTCAATGAAAGATATGCCAAGCGAAAATCCTAAAGGACTTGTATTTAGTGGAGTACCTCAAAGAGAAGATAATAGAGATGTCTTTATTTCAAAATCTGGTTTAAAACTTAGTCAGTTACCAGAAAATCCAATTATAGGAACAAGTTCTTTAAGAAGAGGTGAATGTATAAAAGTCTTAAGACCTGATGCAATAATAAAACCTCTTCGTGGAAATATCCATACTAGACTTAGAAAATTAGAAGAAGAAAATTATGATGGAATAGTTTTAGCAAGTGCTGGTCTCATTAGAACAGGTTTAGAAAATAAAATTACAGAATTTTTTGATGTAGAAGATGTAATTCCAGCTCCAGCTCAAGGAGCTTTATGTATTCAATATAAAGAAGGAAACACAGAGGTAAAAAATATTTTAGATAGTATTTCTTGTGAAGTAACTACTAAAATCATAAAACTTGAAAGAGAATTTTCAAAAATATTTGATGGTGGTTGTCATACTCCAATTGGTTGTAGTATAAAACTTATAACAGATAATGATTGTGAAGAGTTTATTGAAGTTATTGGGATGTATTGTTTCAATAATAAAGTATTAAAGAAAAAATTAAGAGGACCTTTAAGATATGGAGATATTTTAATCAATAATCTAGCAGAAATTTTAAAAGGTGATATTAATGAATAAAGGAAAAGTTTTTTTTATAGGAGCAGGTCCTGGAGATTTTGAACTTCTTACTCTAAAAGGAAAAAGATATTTAGAAATGGCTGATTGTGTCATCTATGATAGATTGGTTAATAAAAGAATTTTATCTTTTGCAAATAAGGAAGCTGAACTTATATATTTAGGAAAAGAAAATACAGAAGGTGGAACTTTACAAAAAATTATAAATGATACTTTAGTTGAAAAAGCTCTTTCTGGAAATTTTAAAAATATAGTGAGATTAAAAGGTGGAGATTCTTTTGTCTTTGGTAGAGGTGGAGAGGAAATAGAAGCCTTAGAGAAATATAATATAGATTTTGAACTTGTCCCAGGAATAACATCAGCAATAAGTGTTCCTGAATACAGTGGAATTCCTGTTACTCATAGAAATATAGCTCGTTCTTTTCATGTTTTTACAGGGTCTACTGCTGATGGAGAGGGAATACAAAATTTTGAAATAATAAGTAAGTTAGAGGGAACTTTAATATTTTTAATGGGAGTTAAAAATTTAGAAAATATTTGCTCTGAGCTTATAAAAAATGGAAAAAATCCAAATACTCCCATAGGAATTATTGAAAAAGGTACTACCACAAATCAAAAAACTTATACGACTGTTTTAAAAGAAATAGATAAAATTGTAGATAAAGTAACTCCTCCAGCTATTGTTATAGTAGGAGAAGTTGTTAATAAGAGAGAAATATATAATTGGTTTGAGAAGAAATCTCTTTTTGGGAAAAAAATAATAGTTACTAGAGAAGAGGTACAAGGAGAAGCTTTTTCAAGAGAGATTGAAAAAAGAGGAGGAGAAAGTATCCTTATTCCTACAATAAAACTAACTGATTCTATGGATAAATTTGATTATTCATCTTTAAAAAATTATCAAGGAATTATGTTTAACTCCCCTAATGGAGTTGATTTTTTCTTCAAACATATTCCTGATATAAGAGTTATTTCAAATCTAAAAATAGGAGCTATTGGAAGTAAAACTGCAAGTCAATTAAAAAAATATAAAATAATTCCAGATATAGTTCCAGAGGAATATTTAAGTGAAAATTTAGCAAAATCTATGATAGATATAACAAAGGAAAATGATAATATTCTTATAATTACTTCTGATGCTTCACCAATATTAGAAAAAGAATTATCAGAAAAATATAAAAGAAATTTTAAAAAATTTATAGGATATTTCAATTCTAAAATTGAAATAAAAAATGAAATATTAGAGAAAAAATTAAAAGAAGCAACACATATTACTTTTTTTAGTGGCTCTTCTGTAGAAAGTTTTTTCTCTAATTTAGAAGATATATCTTTATTACCTCCTGAAATAAAAATTATTTCATTAGGACCCTCTACAACAAAAGTAATAAAAAAATATATAGATAAAAATATTATTCAATGTAAAATTTATACAGGGGAAGAAGTTTTAAAAGTTTTAGAAAACAATTAAAAATATAAATAGGAAGTGAGGTATTATAATGGTTAATGATGTTACTTTAGAAATGATTAAAGATGCTGCTTACACGATTAAAGATTCAATTAAAAGAACTCAATTAATGGAATGTCCTACTCTTTTTGAAATAACAGGAAATAGAATATTTTTTAAATTGGAGAATTTACAAAAAACAGGTTCTTTTAAAATAAGAGGAGCCATGAATAAAATTATGAATCTTACAGAAGAAGAAAAAGCAAGAGGAGTTATAGCTTCTTCAGCTGGAAACCATGCTCAAGGAGTAGCTTTAGGAGCTACAAGTCTTGGAATAAAATCTACTATTGTTATGCCTGGTACAGCTCCTTTATCAAAAGTGGCTGCTACAAAAAATTATGGAGCTGAAGTAGTTCAAGTAGGAACTGTTTATGATGAGGCTTATCAAAAAGCTTGTGAAATTCAAAAAGAAACAGGAGCTACATTTTTACATCCTTTTGATGACCCATATGTTATAGCTGGACAAGGAACTATAGGTTTAGAAATTTTAGAAGATTTAGAAAATGTAGATATAGTTATTGTTCCTATTGGTGGAGGAGGAATAATATCTGGTATAGCAAAAGCTATAAAATCTATTAAGAAAAATGTAAAAATTATAGGAGTAGAACCAGCCAATGCTCCATCAATGAAAGAAGCTATAAAATTAGGACATCCAACAACTGTAAAAGTTACTCCTACTATAGCTGATGGAATAGCTGTGGCTAGAGCTGGAGAACTTACTTATAAACTTATTTCTGAATATGTTGATGAGATAGTGACTGTTACAGAAGATGAGTTAGCAAAAAGTTTATTATTCTTATTAGAAAAAAGTAAAGTATTGGCTGAGGGAGCTGGAGCTTCTCCACTAGCTGCTGTTTTGGCTGGAAAAATCCAAGAAAAAGGAAAAAATATTTGTTGTGTAGTTTCTGGAGGAAATGCTGATATAACAGCTGTTGAAAGAATTATAAATAAAGCTTTAGTTCTAGCTGGTAGAAAAGTAGAACTTAATGTTATTGTAGAAGATAGATTTGGAGAATTAAATAAACTTTTATCTATTTTAGCTCATGAAAAAGCAAGTGTCCTAAGTATAAATCAAACTATGTATAGTTCAAATCTTCCTATAAATTCTCAATTAGCTACAGTGGCTATAGAATGTATGGACGCTGACCATAGAGATAAAATAATAAAAACTATAAAAGAAGCTGGATTCCAAATGAGATAAAAAATGAAAATCTGTACAAAATACTTTTATTGTATCTTGTACAGATTTTTTTATCCTAATCTTCTTTTTAAAGAATTTATAGATTTTTTCATTAAATAAAAAGAAACTAAAAGACAAAGGAATTCAGCTATAGGTGTTGTCATCCAAATTCCTTTTGGACCTATAATGTTAGGAAGGATGAAAAGAGGAATAGTTACAAATATAATAGACCTACATAAAGAAACAATAACAGACTCCAAAGGTCTTTCTATTGCTGTTAAAAATGAAGATGAGATTATATTTATAAATTCTAATAAATAAGCAAAACTTATAAAAAATAAAGCTTCATCAGCTAATAAAATCAATTCTTGATTTTCTTTAGCAAAAATTTTAATTATTTCAATTCCAAAAATATGACTTCCAATATATACAATAACTCCTAAAGTTCCACCAGAAATAAAAGAAATTTTTAAAACTTTTTTAATTTTCTCAATATTTTTAGCCCCTACATTATAAGCAACAATTGGTTGAAGAGCTTGAGATAAACCATAAAGAGAAATATTTAAAATTTGATTTATATAAAAAATAATTGTAAGAGCTGAAACTCCAAGAACTCCGACTTTTGCCATTATAACTCTATTAAATAGATATGTGGCTACAGTTGAAGCTACAACTGTTAACATCTCTGAACTTCCATTATAAAAAATATTTTTTATATCAGTTTTATATTCTTTTAAATTTTTAGGTTTTTTAAATTTTATATTAGAGATAAGGGCTAAGAAAGAACAAGTAGTAGCTATTATAGTGGCTAAAGCTCCACCTTTCATTCCTAAATTTAATTTAACAATGAAAAGATAATCTAAAGAGATATTTACTATAAGTCCCACTACTCCACTTAAAAAAACATAGTTTGGTTTTTCCTCTATTCTAACAAAAGTTTCTGTAAAGATTGGGGAAGTAAAAAGAAAAGTTCCCAATATTAAAATAAATAAATAATCTTTTACATAACTATAAATCTCTTTATTAGCTCCTAAAAATTTTATAAAAAAATCTAAATTTAAAATTATAATTATTGATAAAACTTCTAATACAATAAATAATAATGATAGAGTTATAGTAGCTATTTCTTGAGAGTTATTTATTTTTTTATTTCCTCTATATATACTAGCAATAACTCCTCCACCTATACAAATCATAAGACCAACACTCATTAACAAATTAACAAGAGGCATTGATAAATTTACTCCAGCAAGACCTAAAGGACCAACAAACCTTCCTAAAAAGGCTCCATCAATCATCATTTGAGCTGAAACGATTAACATCCCAAGTATACCTGGTATAGCAAATTTAAAAAATAAAGTAGTGATATTTTCAGTTTCAAAATTTGTTTTCATTAAAGTAAATCCTCCAAAAAAATAATGCTTTTTTTATATTTCTATGATATTATAAACTATATACTATAATATATAGTCAAGGAGAATTTATGAAAAATAAATATAAAATTTCAGAATTAGCTAAAATTTTTAATATATCTAGACAAACTCTTTTGTTTTATCATAAAAAAGATATTTTAGTTCCTAATGTTATAGATAAAAATAATGGATATAGATATTATACTATTGAGCAGATTTGGGATTTATTACTTATTTTAACATTAAAAAAAGCTGGATTTTCTTTAGATGAAATTAAAAAATTTGGAAGTTTAAAAAGTTATGATGAAAATATTTTATTTTTAGAGAAAAAAGTAAAAGAGGTAGAGGAAAGAATAAAAGAATTAAAGCAATCTAAAAAAGAGCTTATAAAAAGAATTGAAAACTTAAAAGAGTTTTCTATAGAATTTGAAAATAAAATAGAGATTAAAGAGAAGAAAAATATAAAATGGATATATTATAATTTAAAAAATCCAAAAGATGAGATAGAAATGATTAGTCTTTATGATAAATTAAATAAAATGATGAAAAAATATAATTTGGAAGAATCATCATATATTACAATGACAGACTTAAGTGATATTGAAAATGAAAATACTATTATTCCAGTATTAAAAATTGGAATAGAGATACCTTATGAAATGGATATAAAAGGAAGTGAAGTTTTAGAAATAAATAAAGTTTTAGAGATAAAATTTAATAGTGCTTATAATAATTTATTAAAAACTTATCAAGATGTAAAAAAATATATAAAAGAAAAAAATTATCAATCTTCAAATTATTCAATAGAAATTTCTAAAAATGTAACATTTTCTACTGAAGAGGGAGTAGGAGGATTGATTAAAATTTTGGTTCCAATTATTTAAAAAATATTTATAATACAATTTATAGGAGATGATTATGGAAAAACAATATAAAATGATTATTACAGATTTAGATGATACTCTTTTAAATTCTCAAAAGAAAATATCAAAAATTGATTTAGAGGCAATTTTTAAAGCTCAAGAAAATGGAGTTAAATTTGTTCTTTGTTCTGGAAGACCAACTTTTGCTATGAAATCTTTAGCCAAAGAGGTTAAAGCTGATGAATATGGAAGTTATATTATATCTTTTAATGGTTCAATAATAAATGATTTTAAAAATAATAAAAATCTTTTTGAATCTTCTTTAGAGAAAGAAGATTTACATTTATTGTATGATTTTTCTAAAAAATATAATACTCATATCCTTACATATATCAATGATGAAATTATATCTGAAACAGATAGTGAATATATAGATGTAGAAGTTGATTTAACAAAAATGCCACATAGAAAAGTAAAAAGTTTCAAAGAGTTTGTTAATCAAGGAGCTGTAAAATGTATGCTACTTGCTGAACCATCTTATTTAAAAGAAGTAGAAGTAGAATTAAAAAAAGAATATGGAGATAAATATAGTATAGCTATTTCTAAACCATTTTTCTTAGAAGTTACTAAATTAGGAATTGATAAAGGTGTAGCTGTAAAAAAATTGGCTAATACTTTAAATATTCCTATTGATGAAGTTATAGCTGTTGGAGATTCTTTCAATGATTTGCCAATGTTGAAAGCTAGTGGATTCTCTATAGCTGTAGAAAATGCTAATCCGGAAATAAAAAAACAAGTTGATTTTATAACAAAATCAAATGATGAGGGTGGAATGGCTTACTTAATAGAAAAGTTTATTTTTAATAGAGATTAAAATAATTTTTTATTTCTTATTTATGATATCTTTTAAAGTTAAACCATTGTATTTATATTCTAATTATTATAAAATTAAGAAAAAATAGTGGAGGATAAACATGAAGATAGTATTAGCACCAGATTCTTTTAAAGAAAGTATGACTGCAAAAGAAGTATGTATAGCTTTAGAAAAAGGATTAAAAAAAGGAAATCCTAATATAGATTGTATTTTTGCTCCTATGGCTGATGGTGGAGAAGGAACAACTCAATCATTAGTAGATGCTACTAATGGAAAATTTTATGAGGTTTATGTAACAAATCCTTTAGGAGAAAAAATAAAAAGTAATTTCGGAATATTAGGAGATAGTAATACAGCTATTATTGAAATGGCTTCAGCTAGTGGAATAGAATTAATCCCTAGAGAAAAAAGAAATCCTTTGATTACTACAACTTATGGGACAGGAGAGCTTATAAAAGGAGCTTTGGATAAAGGAGTTTCTACAATTTTAATTGGAATAGGTGGTAGTGCTACTAATGATGGTGGAGCTGGAATGATTCAGGCTCTTGGAGGAAAACTTTTAGATAAAAACGGAGAAGAAATAGGTTTTGGTGGTGGAGAACTTTCAAAATTAGAAAAAATAGATTTATCAGGTATTGATAAAAGATTAAAAAATGTGAAAATAATAGTGGTTTGTGATGTTCAAAATCCTTTAATAGGGCCTAATGGTGCTTCTCATATATTTGGAAAACAAAAAGGAGCTAATAAAAATGAAAGAATTTTACTAGATAATAATCTTAAACATTTTTCTCAAATTATTAAAAGAGATTTAGGAAAAGATATTGAAAATATTTCAGGAGCTGGAGCTGCTGGTGGTTTAGGTGGAGGATTAATTGCCTTTTTAAATTCAGAATTAAGAAAAGGAGTTGATATTGTAATAGAATATAGTAAATTAGAAGAAAAATTAAAAGATGCTGATTTAGTTATAACAGGAGAAGGTTGTATAGATGGTCAAACTCGTTTTGGAAAAACTCCTTATGGTGTAGCAAAACTTTCTCAAAAATATAATATTCCTGTTATAGGGATTGCTGGTAGTGTAGGAAAAGATATTGATGTTTTATATGAATGTGGATTTAATTCTATTTTTTCAATACTTCCTAGAATAGAAACTCTTGAAGAAGCAATAAAAAATGGAAAAACTAATATGGAATATATTGGAGAAAATATAGGAAGATTAATTTCTATTTATAAAAAATAAGTTAGTAATAAAATAAAAAACTCTATTAAAATTATTTTAATAGAGTTTTTTTAAATTCAATGTTTTTCATTTGTTAAAGTATGAAATTTGACAAAAATGTTTAATTATGGTAAACTATAAATGATGAAGTTTGAAACTTTTATTATCAACAAGTATTACTAGAAAGGAGTGGAAAAAAGTGATAGAATTTAAAAATATAACAAAAAATTTTAAAGGAAACCAAGTTTTAAAAGGGATTAATTTAAAAATAGAAACAGGTGAATTTGTTGCTATAATTGGAGAAAGTGGTTGTGGAAAAACAACTCTTTTAAAAATGATTAATCTCTTGATTGAACCATCTTCTGGAGAAATATTGATAGATAATGAAGACATAACAAAATATAACGTTATAGACCTTAGAAGAAGAATAGGATATGTTATACAACAAACAGGATTATTTCCTCATATGACTATAAAAGAAAATATAGAAATAATTCCAAAACTTCAAAAGGTTGATAAAAAAATATTAGATGAAAAAACAAATAATACAATGAGTATGGTGGGATTAGATCCTGAAAAATATCTAAATAGATATCCAACAGAATTAAGTGGAGGGCAACAACAAAGAGTAGGAGTAGCTAGAGCTTTTGTAACTGACCCAGAAATTATTTTAATGGATGAACCTTTTTCAGCATTAGATCCTATTACAAGGTCAGATTTACAAGATGAACTTGTAAGTTTACATTCAAATTTAAAAAAGACTATAGTATTTGTAACTCATGATATGGACGAAGCTGTAAAAGTAGCAGATAAAATATGTATTATGAAAAATGGAAAAATCTTACAATATGATACTCCAGAAAATATTTTAAAAAATCCTGTTGATGATTATGTTTCTAATTTTGTTGGAAAAAATAGAATTTGGGCTTCTCCTGAATTTATAAAAGTTAGAGACATTATGATAGAAAGACCAATTACTACTACAAAAAATTCTACTATAATTCAATGTATGGAAAAAATGCGTCAAAATAAAATTGATAGCCTTCCTATTATTGATATAAAAACTAGAAAGATATTAGGAATTGTAAAACCAAAAGATATTAGAAGGCAAGAAGATAGAACTTTAAGAGCTGAAACTGTTATGGAGAAAGAATTTCCAAAATTACATTTAGATGAAAATATAATATCAGCTTTAAAAATAGTCAATGAAAGTCATTCTTCAGCAGTACCAGTTGTAGATGATGATGGAATACTAAGAGGATTAATAACTAAAAGTAGTTTAGTTACTACTCTTAGTCAACAATATATAGATGTAGAGGTGGACTAATATGAATTTTATACAGTATATAATTAATAATCAAGAACAGGTGACAAAACTCTTATTAGAACATATTTATTTAACATTAATTTCTGTAGGATTAGCAGTCTTAATTGGAGTACCAATAGGAATATTAATTTCTTATGTGAAATCTTTAAATAAACCTATATTAGGAATAGCAAATATAATGCAAGCTATACCTAGTATGGCACTGTTAGGATTCATGATACCATTTTTAGGGATAGGAACTGTACCAGCAGTTACAGCTGTAGTTCTTTATTCTTTACTTCCTATTATAAAAAATACATATATAGGGATAGATAATATAAATCCTCAAACTATTGAGGCAGCTAAAGGGATAGGACTTACAAAATCTCAAATACTTGTAAAAATACAAATTCCACTAGCTTTACCTGTTATAATGGCTGGTGTAAGAATATCAGCAGTTACAGCTGTAGGATTTATGACAGTAGCTGCTTTTATAGGAGCTGGTGGACTTGGTTTTTTAGTATTTTCAGGAATAAGACTTATAGATAATGCTCAAATTTTAGCTGGAGCAGTGCCAGCATGTTTATTGGCTTTAACTGTAGATTTTATAGCAGCTACAATAGAAAAATTAGTTACTCCTATCAGTTTACAAAAAAATGTAACTAAGAAAGATAGAAAAAGACAAAAATTTATTCTTGGAATTTTTGGAATTATAATAACCTTACTTTTAGGAAATAGTTTGTTAAAAAATACAGGAGTATCAGAAAAAATTATTGTAATAGGGTCTAAGGATTATACAGAACAACAAATAGTAGGAAATTTAATGTCAGAAATGATAGAAAAAAATACTGACATTAAAGTAGAAAGAAAAATGGCATTAGGTGGAGGTCAAATTTGTTATTCAGCTATACAAACAGGAGAAATTGATTTATATATGGAATATTCAGGAGTAGCCTATGTAAATTATTTTAATCATCCAGCTACAAATGATTTAAGAAAAATATATGATACTTTAAAAAAAGATTTTAAAGAAAAAAATAATATAGAAATATTTAAAGAGATGACATTTAATAATACATATACTCTTAGTGTTACAGAAGAAACAGCTAAGAGATATAATCTTGAAAAAATAAGCGATTTAGTTAATATAGCTCCTAAATTAAAATCAGGAACTAGTTTTGAATTTATGAATAGAGAAGATGGATTAGTCGGAATGGAAAAAGTATATGGATTGAGATTTGGAGAAAAAATAGCAATAGATGGGTCTCCTAAATACATAGCTCTTTTAAATAAAAATGTTGATGTAATTGATGCTTTTTCAACAGATGGATTATTAAAGAAATTTAATCTTAAAGTATTAGAAGATGATAGAAACTTTTTTCCACCATATAATGGGATACCTTTAGTTAGAACTGAAATTTATGAAAAATATCCAGAAATTCAACCTTTATTGGAAAAATTAGGAACAGCTTTAACGAATGAGGTTATGATAGAATTAAATTATAGAGTTGATGAATTAGGAGAAAAACCAGAAGATGTTGCAAGAGATTTCTTGTTAAAAAATGGTTTTATAAAATAAAAGAGGTTACAATTTATGGTAGAATTAATTTATGAAAATCCAAAAATTTATAGAATTTTTGTTCCTCTTCCTGAAAATCCTCTTAAACTTTTAAATTCTTATGTAATCATAACTGAAAATAGAAATTTAATTATTGATACTGGATTTAAAAGAGAAGAATGTTTAAAAGCTTTATTAGGAGGTTTAAAGGAACTAAAGCTTGAACTAGAGAAAACAGATATATTTTTAACTCATCTTCATTCAGACCACTGTGGATTAATTAATAAATTAACAACAGATAATAATAAAGTTTATATGAGTGAAATTGATTATGATTATCTTATAGGAAATTTAATAGGAGATAATTGGAAAAAAATAGAAGAGAGATTTAAAGAAGAAGGATTTCCAAATGACATAGCTTTTAGATTGAAAGAGAGTAATCATGCTAAAAGATTTGCTCCTGATAAAATCTTTGAAGTTATAAAATTAAAAAATGAGGATAAAATACAAATAGGAGATACAGAATTAATAGGGATTCACACTCCAGGACATACTCCAGGTCATATGTGTCTTTATATTCCAAAAGAAAAAATTCTTTTTTCAGGAGACCATGTTCTTTTTGATATAACTCCTAATATAACTTCATGGTTAGAGAAAAAAGATTCTTTAGGGGATTATATTGAAAGTTTAAAAAAGATAAAAAAATTAGATATAAAAACTACATTTCCAGGACACAGAGAAATAGGAATTTCTATATATGATAGAATTGATAGTATTTTAAATCACCATAAAGAAAGGTTAGAGGAATTATTAGAGGTCCTTTCTAAAAAAGATTCTCAAACAGCCTATGAGATAGCTTCTCAAATGACATGGAATACCAGAGGAAAAGGTTGGAATGAATTTCCTGATAATCAAAAATGGTTTGCTACAGGAGAAACTATGTCACATTTAGATTATTTATATTGTAGAAATAAGATAGAAAAAATTTTAGATAAAGATAATTTTTATAAGTATTCTATAAAATAATAAAAAAAGCTAGATAGATTAAATTATTAATTTATCTAGCTTTTTATTTTTAACTATGCTTTAGCATCCCACATAAATACATCATATGTATCTAAATTTTTTTCTAAAGTTTTTATATTTTCGGTAGCTTCATCAACTATAACTTTTCCCAATTCATTAGCTATGGACTCAACAATAAACATTGAAGGCAAATTTACTAATGTACTATTGACAGAATTTGTATCTATAACAACATCTGCATACCTAGCTATAGGATTTAAAGTTGTATTAGTTATTAATATTATAGGAACATTTCTTTCTTTAAAAATACCAGCTATTTCAATAGTTCTTTTTGTACATGGCCATATAGAAAATACAACTAAAACATCTTCTTGCTTTGCTCTTAAAGCTTTATCAAATAAAAATTCACTCTCATTACTTAATTGACGAACTTTAGGATAAAATCTTTCAACTATATACTCAAAGTATAGAGCTACAGCTTTAGAGGAACGTAAGCCTAATACATTTATATTTTGACTATTAATCATTAATTCTACAGCTTTAGATATTTCTTCAACATTTTTAGGAGTAATAAAATTTTCTATAGTATGAATGGCTTCGTAGCAAGTTTTTGTAAGTATATCAGTATTAGAACTATTTACTATATTTTTAAATCCTTCCTTTATATTACTATAAGAGGTTGTTTTATTTTTTAAAGAATAATCTAATACATCATGTTTAAAATCACTATAATTTTCATAATGTAGCAACTTCATTAGACGCATTACAGTTGTTGTTCCTACTCCAGAAGCTTCTGCTAATTCAGCTACTGTCATCATTCCAACTTCTGTGTATTTTAGAACTATAAAATCACATAACATTCTTTGTTTTTTAGGTAAAACATCTTTTACCCTCATTATTTCATTTATTATATTTTTTTCCATACTCCCACCTTGCTAATTAAATTTCATTTAATTAAAGTATAACAAAAAAATTTTTTTAAGTCAAAATAATATAAAAATATTATTTTTTATATGAAAATATTAAAATGAAAAAACTACCTCTTAATTAGAGGTAGTTTTTTCAGGGTATTTTTAAGTTAACATATATCAAAAATTTAATTAGATGAACTTATAATTTGTTAGATAAATTTAGCAAAGAAAGCTGATAAAGCATCCATTAATCCTACTAATTTAGGATCATTGTCAAACATCCATTCATTATGTTTTCCTTCTACAAAATATAGTTCTTTTGGTCCATTTGCTAATCTATAAGCTTCTTCTGCTTCTATTTTGTCATGTAATTCGTTATATTTTCCATGTCCTACAAATACTCCACACTCTAATTTAGATAGTGCGTATTCAACATTGAATCTAAAGAAAGAATCTCCAATTGCTGTTGACATTGGTGTTGGGAATGACTCTCCAGCATCTTCATCAGCTTTTCCTCCCACTCCTCCATTTAATTTTTTTAATGTACTATCTATATAGAAATCTCCTGATTCTTCAATATTTGGATATACTATATATGGATGTCTTAATACAATATCTCCAGTAGTAGCTCTAGTTATTTTATCTTGTTCTAATAATTCTAATGATCTATGGTATTTATCATTTCCCATTCCCATTCTCATCCAACGATCTCCGTC
This sequence comes from Fusobacterium sp. FSA-380-WT-3A, assembly GCF_012843705.1. Taxonomy (NCBI): domain Bacteria; kingdom Fusobacteriati; phylum Fusobacteriota; class Fusobacteriia; order Fusobacteriales; family Fusobacteriaceae; genus Fusobacterium; species Fusobacterium sp. FSA-380-WT-3A. Next base: position 40,357 of record NZ_JABAFQ010000015.1, read on the forward strand.
AACAAAAGAGTTTAAAGTAGCTACAACTTTTACAGTTTCTTTTTCTCTTCTAGCTGCTTCAATGCATACAGCTCCTCCAACTCCCCATCCAATTAATCCTATTTTATTTCTATCTACTTCAGGTTGAGCTTTTAAGAAGTTAATAGCAGCACATACATCCTCTACTTCTCTTTCTAGAGTTGTATATTTAGTTAATCCTTCAGATGGTTTGAATCCTCTGTAATCAAATCCCATACATACATATCCTCTTTTAGTTAAATCTCTAGCGAACATTGCTGGATATACTATGTTTAATCCTGTCCATCCTGAGTTAGCGATTACTGTAGGTCTTTTTTCTCCTTCTTTATAATCATCTGGTAGATAAATAGTTCCTATTAATTTATCTCCTTCACTGTAAAATACAACTTCTCTTTGTTTCATTTTACTTCCTCCTGTTTGATTTTATATTTACTATGTTTTATTTTTTATCTTTATCTTTATGTCATAATTATATATCAACTTTTTCTTTTTGTCAACCATTTTTTTAAAAAAAGTTTATTTATTCTTTTTTTGATAAAAAATATATTTTTTTTAATAATAATATAAAAAATTAATCTTTATTATGGTAAATTATTTTATAAAAATATTAATACAAATACCTACTATTGTAAGAAATGATATTAGAATAAAAATTACTTTTATAAATTTTACCCCTTTTGATATAGCATATTTTGCTCCTAATTGTCCACCTAAAAACATTAATATTCCCATTGGTATAGAATAAAGATAATTAATTTTTCCTAAATATATAAATGATAATAAACCAGAAAAAGTAGATATAAAACTAATAATTTTAGCATTAGCAGAAGCTGTAACAAAATCATATTTGTAAATTTTTATAAACATAAGCATCATTAGTCCACCACTACCAGGACCAAAAAATCCAGAATAAAAGGCTAATATAAAAGACCAAAAAGTTCCAAGAAAATTTATTTTTTTATTTATTTTAATAAATTCGTTTTTTAGTCCTAGATTTTTATTTAATAGAGTGTAAATTAATGTAAAAATTAATAAAATTAATACAATATATTCTAAAATATCTTCTTTTATTAAAGTTGCAGTTTTTGCTCCTAATATTCCACCAATAAAGGAAATGATTATTGGATATTTTAAAATTTTTAGATTAATTTTTCCTAATAATATGTATTTTAAACTACTTCCTAAACATCCAAAAGTTACAGCGAATTTATTTGAACCTAAAGCATAATGTAAAGGTATTCCAGATATCATATATGCTGGTAAACTTATAACTCCACCTCCACCTGCAATAGCATCTATAAAAGCAGCTAAGAAACAAGAGAAACTTAAAAAAATAAAAATATTTAAATCAAATTCCATTAAAGCCTCCTAAAAAAATAATCCTCTAATATTAACTAGAGGATTATTTTTAATATAAATTTTATAATATACTTATTTTTTTCCTATAATTTCTGCTTCACCAGGTCTTAAAGCATCCATTGGCAAATTATAAGAACCATATTTAATTTTACATAATAGTAACATTCCTACAGCTATTGCAGTTAGTATTATTCCTATAGGAATGACTCCTATAGATACACAAAACACAGGAACCATTGTTATTAAGAATAATTCAATGATTGATTGTAGAGTATATGCAGTTCCAAAATCATCTAATGTACCACTCTTCATTTCAGGGTCTACTATTCTTAGTAAAGTGACTCCCACTGCTACAACTCCAGTTATATATCCAAAAATAAATATAGATCTTTCAAACCAGAAATTTCTAAATAACTTTCTAGCAACATAGAATACTAAAATTATAGGCCAACCAGTACCTATTATACATAAAACTAATATAGGCCCTATAAAATCTAAAACTACTGATACCTGAATTGTTGCTACCCCAAAAGCAACTAAATAATCTGTTACCCCACTTCCTATTCTATCAATAACTCTTTTATCTACATATGAACCGTAACCTATTTTATTTAATAATGCTTGGATAAATACTCCAACTAACATAGCTACACACATTAAAGGAACTTCTATATTTGGAAAATATTGTTTATAAAAACTATAAATTGCAAATCCGATTCCTGTTGTCATAAGTATAAGGCCAATATGCCAAGCTAATGGGTCCATTGCCATTGGATGTACTGTTTCATCCCCCATTGTTTGTCTTTTTTCAACTGGAATCATACCTGTTTTACATTCTTCTGGAAGAGAACCAATACTTTCTATCAATTTAGTAGCTCTTTTTCTAGTTGCATAGTTTATACAAATTATTCCTCCAAATATTCCAACTAATAATCCAATAGTAGCAAATGTCTGTCCTATTACTACTCCATCAGTTCTGTTTAATAGAGTATTTAATGTTCCACCTATAGCAGCTGCATAACCATGTCCCCCCATAAATCCTGATGGTAAAAGAATTGCTATTTCAGTAAAAACACTTGGGAAAAAAACTTTCATTAGGATACCACCCAATAAACAAGCTAGTCCAAAACACATAAATTCACTTGACATATTTATTAAGAATGTATCTCCAACTTTATGGACAGTTTCTTTTAAATTAAATTTTTCCTGTTTTCCTAAAAATATTCCAGCAAATAAAACACAAACTAATAAATAAGCGTAAGAACCTGTTTGAGAACTAAAAGGTAGAATATTTAAGAATTGTGGACCCCCAAATAATCCTAAAAAACCAGCAACCAATGATGATGGAATGTAGTAATTTTGTAAAAATTTAATTTTACTTCTCATCATTTGAGCTATGAATAATAAACCTGACATAATACAAAAATCTAATAACATTGACCATGCTGTAAACTGCATATTTTCACCCTCCTTATTATTAATATTTTTAAAGTTTGATATTAAAGTTTTAAAAACATAATAAGTCTTTTTTGTACAAAATTAAGACAAAATTTTATAGTGATATTATACATTAAAAAAAGAATAAAGTCAACCGTATTTTTTAAAAAAGAATTTAAATTTCTTTTTTTAAGATACAAAATAAACTTTTAAAATGATTAAAACAAAAATATATGATATAAAAAAATAAAAAAGAAAAAAATATGCTTTTAATAAAAAAAAGGTACAAAATTAACTTTTATAAATTGTTAATTTTATACCTTTTTTATTTTTTATAATTTTTTAACTATTAGTTTTCTTTGGATACTTTATCATATTTTTTATGATTAACTATTAACATAACTAAACTTGCTGTTGCTCCAAACATAATAAGAGCAGCAAACATACCACCAAAGTTAGCTATTACTTTTACTCCGTTTACTCCAAATAAAGAAATCATAATATATCCTAGTGACATAGTAATAGCTCCCCAAATAAGTTTTAATTTATTAGGTGCTTCAGGATTATCAGGGTCAATACCATGTGTAGAAATTCCAGCCATTGCAATAGTATTAGAATTACAAGCAGTAACTATTGATAAGAAAATTAAAATAACAAATAGTGGTATTATAATTTTACTTAAAGGCATTGCTCCTAACATATCATAAGGAACATTTTCAACTCCTCTGTTATAAGAATCTACTAAGTCTACTGTACCACTTTTGTGTAACCATAATGAAGTACCACTTACAAGAGTCATCCATAAAGCACTTACAGTAGCACATATCCCTATATATAAACCTAAAACATGTTTTATTTTACGTCCATAAGCAATTCTTCCCATAAAAGCTCCAGAAGTTGGGGCCCAAGACATCCAACTGAACCAATAGAAAGTTGTCCACCATTGTGGCCATTGAGTATCATGAGCAGCTCCTGTAACTAACATTTTTTCAAAGAATCCTCCAATAAATCCACCCATTGCTTCTGTTGCTAAATTAAATAAGAAAGGAGCATTTGAAAAAATAATTAAAAATACTAAGAATACAATATATCCATAAACATTTATATCAGCTACATATTTTAAACCTTTTTGAATCCTAGAAATAGAAGTTACAACAACAGTTATACCTATTATTATACCTATAATTAACCATAATTTTGGATTACTAGGAATTCCCATCATTTTAGAAACTCCACCAGCAACGTTCATAAATCCTTGAGCTACAGAACCAGCCATACCAGCTGAAATAGAGAATAATGTAATCGCATCTATTATATTTATAGCTTTTTGATTATCTGCATATTTACCTAATATTGGTGACATTTCACTAGCTATTGAGAATGGTTTTTTACCATTATAATACATAAAAGCAAAAACTACAGCTGGAACTGTATATATAGCATAAGGAACTACTGTCCAGTGTAAAAACATTGTTTCCATAGAAAATTTTAATGCATCTTTTGTTAAAGGTTCAATACCAGTAATATCTGTAGCTGGATTTAATAAATGAGCTATTGGTTCAGCTGGTCCCCAGAATAAAACTCCAGCAGCCATTGTTGTAGTAAGAGCTATTGTAAACCATGAGAAATCTGATAGCTCAGGTTTAGCATTTTCTCCACCAATACGAACATCTCCAAATTTTGAAAACATTGCTACAACTCCTGCAATTGTAACAGCTAATGCTAGAATACTTTCTAACCAACCAAAATTGTTAATAATTCCATTATTAATAGCATTAATAGTATTAATGAATTTGTCTTCACTTATTATTCCTAAAAGAACAAATACTAATAAAACTATAAATGGTGGAAAAAAAGTCATTTTACGTAATTTTAAATTTTTACCTTTATCTTCCATTTTAAAAACCTCCTAATTTTTCCATATTTTCTATACCTTTTATACTTTCTGTTAATTTTTTATATGATTCAATATTTCTATCTATTAATACTGTATTAAAATTTCTTTCAATAGTAACTCTATCTAAATGGATATCTTGATATAGAATAGTTTCTTCTTCTATACCTAATGTACCTAAAACCTGTCCTAATGGGTTTACAACTTGAGATTTTCCAGCATAAACTTCTTTATTGCCTGTAAATCCACAAGCATTACAAGCTATTACATATATTAAATTATCTAGTGCCCTACAAGCAAGAGTTAAATCCCACCATTCTTTAAAATAATGACCCCCTCTCCAAGCTGCGGGAGTTATCATTATTTCGGCTCCATTAAGAGCTAATATTCTACTAGTTTCAGGGAAACAAGCATCATAACAAATAGTCATTCCTATTTTTCCTAATTTAGTATCAAATACAGGATATTCAATTCCTTTTCTTACTAATGTACGCTCTTCACCTACAGGATGAGTTTTAGCATAAGTTCCTATTAAATTTCCCTCATCATCAATTAAAATAGCTGTATTTTCACATATATTTTTTTCTACTTCTAGAAGTAATGTACAAGTAATATGAACTTTTAATTCTTTTGCTAAAGATTTTAATTTAGTTAGAGTGTAACCATCCTTTTTCTCAATTAAATCAAGATGTTGATTCATTCCTTGAAATTTTATACCAGTATTAAAAACTTCTGGGAGGCATATTAATTTGGCCTCTTTACTTGCTGCTTCTCTGATATATTTTTCAGCTTTTTCTATATTTTTTTTCACCAATCCAAAATCGCTACTCATTTGAATTACTGCTACTTTAAAATTTTTCATAGAATGCCCTCCTTAAATTATAAAAAAATAATTATATGTATTATCAAAACTTGAATTTCATAAATAAGACATTTTAATTTATATAAATTCATTCTTTCGAATATAAGTATAAACTATTTTATGGAGAGTGTCAACCTTTTTTTAAAAAAAAGATTTTTTATTCTTTAATTTGCTGTTTTTTATATTTTTTAAATAAAAATGTTGTTTATTTTTTTGCTTTGTGATAAAATTGGTTAAAAATATATTTTTTATTAAGGAGGAATTGCGTTATGGAACAAAATTTTCAAGAAATAGCTAAAGAATTAATGAAAGGAGCATATGATTTACATACTCATACTGAACCTTCAGCTTTTAACAGAGCTCTTGATGATTTTGAACTTATTTTAGAAGCTGAAAAATATGGAATGGCAGGTGTGATGATAAAAAGTCATTATGAACCAACACAATCAAGAGCCAATCTTGTTAATAAAAAATTAAATTCTTCTACTAGAGCATTTGGTGGAACAGTATTAAATTGGCCTAATGGTGGATTAAATCCTTATGCAGTAGAAAATTCTTTAAAAAATGGAGCTATAATTGTATGGATGCCTACAAGAGACTCTAAAAATTGTTTAAGATATGGAGATATGCCAGGAGATTTTTTTAAAAGA
>NZ_JABAFQ010000016.1 GCF_012843705.1 Fusobacterium sp. FSA-380-WT-3A
TATTTTTGTCTATTTTCATATAAAAAATTAAAAAATTTTTATATAAAATCAATTTATAATTTCCTTAGAAATAAAAATTGTTGCAACAGCAACATATTTTTTAAAATTTTTATATTATAATTATAGTGTAAAATATATTTAGGGAGGAAAAATATGATTCGTAAAATAATAAAAATAGATGAAAATAAATGTGATGGTTGTGGAGCTTGTGTCAATGCTTGTCATGAAGGAGCTATTGGTTTAGTAAATGGAAAAGCTAAACTTTTAAGAGATGATTATTGTGATGGATTAGGAGATTGTTTACCATCTTGTCATACAGGAGCTATAACTTTTGAAGAAAGAGAGGCTCTTCCATATGATGAGGCTGCTGTTTTATCAAATATGGCTAAGAAAAATTCAAATAATTGTTCTAATGGTGGGTGTCCTGGAAGTCAAAGTAAAGTTATAAATCATCATATAGGTTGTCCTGGTTCAAATTCTAAAAAAATAGAAATAGAAACTGATAACAATCAAAATTTTGAAGAGGGAGTTTTAAAAAGCAAATTACAACAATGGCCTGTTCAAATAAAATTAGTACCTATTAATGCTCCTTATTTTGAAAATTCCAATCTTCTTATAGCTGCTGATTGTACAGCCTTTGCTTATGGAAATTTTCATAATGAATTTATTAAAAATCGTATAACTTTAATTGGTTGTCCAAAATTAGATTCTGGAGATTATGAAGAAAAATTAACTGCTATAATAAAAAATAATAATATAAAATCTTTAACAGTTGTTAGAATGGAAGTTCCTTGTTGTGGTGGTATTGAAAGAGCTGCTGTAAATGCTTTAAAAAATAGTGGTAAATTTATTCCTTGGCAAGTTATTACAATTTCTATTGACGGAAAAAAATTAGATATTTAAAAATATATAATAAAAAAATCAGGATAGAATTTAATCTAACCTGATTTTTATTTTTATTATCTAGAAAATATATCAGCAATACGATATAAATCTAAAATATTATTTCTTTTTGTTCCTTCCCAAGCATAAGAAATAGGATGAGTAACTACATCTCCACGTTCAACTCCAACCATTATTCCACCTTCTCCAGCTTCTAATAGTTCAACAGCTTTTACAGCCATTTGAGTAGCTAACATTCTATCTCTTCCACTAGGAGTTCCTCCTCTTTGGATATGACCTAAAATAACTGTTCTTACTTCTGTTGTAACTTTTTCTTTTAGTTCTTTTTCTACATCAAATATATTTCCTACACCTTCAGCTACAAGAACTATATCATGTAATCTTCCAGTATTTCTTCTTTGTTTTATTTGGAAAGCAAGCATTTCAATAGAATTTTCTACTTCTGGTATTAAGATTCCATCTCCTCCACCACAAATACAAGAATGAACAGCTAAATCTCCAGCTCTTCTTCCCATAACTTCTACAAGAATTGTTCTTTCATGAGAAGTGGCTGTATCTCTTAATTTAGAAATAGCATCTAATATTGTATTTAAACAAGTATCAAATCCTATAGTATAATCAGTTCCAATAATATCATTATCTATTGTTCCAGGAAGACCAACTACTTTTATTCCATGTTCTTTACTTAAAAGGTCAGCTCCTCTATATGAACCATCTCCACCTATTACTATAAGTCCTTCAATTCCTCTTCTTTTTAAATTTTCAGCTGCTATTGCTCTATATTTAGGGTCTTTAAATTCTGGACATCTTGCAGTTAAAAGAGCTGTTCCTCCTTTTTCAATTATTCCAGATAGGAAACGTCCATCTATTAAAAAGATTTCATCCATTAACATTCCATGATATCCTCTTCTTATACCATAAACTTCCATTCCTTTATATTGAGCCATTTTTACTGCAGCTCTAATAGCTGTATTCATACCAGGTGCATCTCCACCACTTGTTAAGATAGCTATTCTTCTCATTATTAACCTCCCTAAAAAATTTATAATAATTTAATTTTTTTCCTCATTATTTTCTACTTGAGATGTTTTCTCTGTAATTTCCTCATCTACTTCTTCTAAGAAGAAACCAATTTTTCTAAATTTATTATATCTATTTTTTAGTAAAGTATCTATATTTATTTTCTTTAATTCAGTAATTGATGAGATAACAGCATTTTTTAGGTTAATTTGTGCGCATAAAATATCTCTATGAGCTCCACCTAAAGGTTCTGGAATTATATCATCTATAATTCCTAATTTTTTTAAGTTTTGAGCTGATATTTTTAAGTTATTAGCTGCTTTTTCAGCTAAAGCTCCATTTTTAAATAATATAGCTGCACAACCTTCTGGAGAAATTACTGAATAAATAGAGTGTTCTAACATGAAAACTTTATCAGCCACTGCTAGAGCTAAAGCTCCTCCACTTCCTCCTTCTCCAATAATAACAGAAATAATTGGAACTCTAAATCCCATCATTTTCATAAGATTTCTTGCTATAGCTTCACCTTGTCCTCTTTCTTCTGCTTCAATTCCTGGAAAAGCTCCAGCTGTATCTACTAAAGTAAGAATTGGAATATTAAATCTTTGAGCTATTCTCATAAGTCTTAAAGCTTTTCTATAACCTTCTGGATTTGCCATTCCAAAGTTTCTACGAATTTTTTCATTTATGTCTTTACCTTTTTGATGACCAATTACAACAAATTTTTGTCCTTCGATTTTACAAAGTCCTCCAACTATAGCAGGGTCATCTCCATAAAGTCTATCTCCATGTAATTCAACAAAATCTTCTGTTATCCCTCTAATATAGTCTAAAGTATTTGGTCTATTTGGGTGTCTTGCTATAGAAACTTTATCCCAATCTGTTAAATTTGAATAGACTTCTTTTATTTTATCTCTGTATAATTCTTTTTGTTTTTCAATTTCCTCTGTTAAATCTACTTCTTTATTTTTTGCAAACTCTTCAAGTTCTTTTATTTTTGCCTCTATCTCTAAAAGTTCTTTTTCAAAATCCACTTTTACCCTCCTAAATCTAGACTAAGTTACTTAAAACTTTAGCTACAATATCTTTCATTTCTTCTCTTTTACTGATTATATCCAACATTCCATGTTGAAGTAAAAACTCACTTGTTTGGAATCCTTTAGGAAGTTTTTGTTTGATAGTTTGTTCTATAACTCTTTGTCCAGCAAAACCAATTAAAGCTTTTGGTTCTGTTATTATTACATCACCTAACATAGCAAAAGAAGCTGTAACTCCTCCTGTTGTTGGATTTACTGGAATAGAAATATATGGAATTCCAGCTTTTTTTAGACGATGAACAGCAGCTGATGTTTTAGCCATTTGCATTAATGAAACAATTCCCTCATACATTCTAGCTCCTCCTGAACTAGAAACAACTATAGCTGGAATTCTCATTTCTAAAGCTCTCTCTAAAGCTCTAGTAATCTTTTCTCCAACAACAGAACCCATACTTCCACCTAAAAAATCAAAATCCATAACAGCAATACTTACTTTTATTCCTTTAATTTCTCCAATACCAGAAACAACAGCTTCATTCATCCCTGTTTTTCCTTCAGCTTTTTCTACTTTCGATTTATAACCTTCAAACCCTAAAAAATCTTCTGTTTGTAAGTTTGCATCCTCTTCTACAAAAGTTCCACCATCAATTAATAAGTTTATTCTTTCTCTGGCACTCATTCTATAATAATATCCACAACTAGGACATCTATAAAGATTTCTTCCTATATCTTTTTTAAGTATTATCTCTCCACACTCGGGACATTTTTCCCAAAGTTCTGAAGCTTCTTCTGTAATACCACTTTTCTTTTTATCATTTTCAAGCATTTTACTTTCATCTATTTCATCTTTTACTGTTAAAGTCGCATACTTTTTCTTTCTTAAAGAAAAAAATCTCATTTTCTCCTCCTTATATTCAATAAAAATAGTATTTTTTACAAATAATTATAAAAGCCATTCTATTTATTTTATAAAATTTTAAAAAAATTTTCAATAATTATTTGCATTAATCTTTGTTTTGATATAAAATGAATATAAAAAATGAATAAACTTAAACCTTATAATTTAGATAAAAAATTTTACTTTTTTGTTTAAGAAAATATATAAAAAATATAATATTACATATGTTAGGAGGAATTAAAATGAAAAAAACTATGTTTATTCTACTTGCAACTACCCTAATTGGATGTAGTGGATTACAAAATTTCTCTACAAATCCTAATAATTTATCTGTAATTTGTAAAGAAAAAATAGCTAATAATGTGGATATGTCTAGAGAGATTTATGGTATCGGAAAGGCTAAAATTTCATCATCAGGTCAATTTGTAGTTGAAGGAAAAGCTAGAGAAGCAGCTTTAAATCAAATAAAAGCTAAAATTTCAGCTGAAGTTGAAAAAAGTTTCCAACAACAAATGAATTTAGTAGACAATTATTCTAAGAGAATTTATAACAATTCTATGAAAGAATTAAAAGATTATACTACTAATGTATTAGTTGGAAATGTTGTTGAAAAAGAATCTTTTGTAGCTGATGGATACTTATACATAATAGTGACAACTTCTTTAGAAGATATTTTTAGACAATCAAAATTCACTTTTATTGAATTTACTAGTGATTTAATAAAAAGATTAGAAGTTATAAAATCTAATGTAACTAATATGGAATATGTTGCACCTCTAGAAACTTTAAATGTTACTCCAATAGAAAATGAAAAAGGAGAGGACACATTAAAATTAGATGAAGAACTTATCCTTAAATAATATAAAAAAATACTTTATCCTTTCACTTTTTCTTTTAACTGCTTGTACTAATACAGAAAAACTTTACAAGAATAATCAATATAGAATTTCTACAGTAAATGAAAATGGAAATGGTTATGTATTAAATCTTTATTTTAATAAAACTAATATAAAAGATATTTTTAAAGTTTCTTCTAATAATATAGATGGTGAATATAAAGAATTTTATCCTTCTGGAAAATTAAAATATTCAATAAATTATAAAAATGGAAATCAAGAAGGAATTGCTAAAAAATATTATGAAAATGGAAAGTTAGCTTTAGAGGGATTTTTTATAGATGATTTACCTAATGGTAAATTTACTTATTATTTTGATAATGGGAATATTTCTAAAATTGAAAATTATCACAATGGATATTTAGATGGTGAATATATAGAATATTATGAAAATAATAAAATAAAAATAAAAGTTTCATATTCTGATGGTTATAAAATAGGTGATTATTTTTCTTACTATGAAAATGGAAAGTTAAAAGAAACTGGAAAATATGTAGCAGGAAAAAGAAATGGAATATGGAAATATTATAATGAAAATGGAAAATTAATCTCTAAAAATGATTACGCTGATAAAGGTTATATTAGAATAGAATAAAAAAAAGAGGCTGTTGGATTTAAATAACAACAGCCTTTTTAATATACTTTTCTTAATTTCAAATAGAAATATTCTCTTTATTTATCAAGTTTTATTTTTGTGTTTTTCCTATTGCTATTATTGTAAATACTAAAATAATTGCACCTATAAATTGTTGTCCTGTTAGTAATCTTCCATTAAAAATATAATCAAACACAACTGATGATATTGGAAAAGCTAATTCACAAATAGTAGCCACACTGGCATCTATATATCTAAGTCCTCTATAATAAATCATAATTGCCATACTACCACTTGTAAGCATTATAGTTATAAAAATCAACCATTGAAATGAAGTTACTCTTGTAAAATATACTAAATCTCCTTTAAATAAAGTTATTATAAAGGTAATTATACTTGTAAAAAGAAATCTTGTATATAGTGCTGTCCTAAAAGAAGAATTAGTTAAAATTCTCTTTCCAAAGGCAGTAGAACTTCCAAATGAAAAAGCAGCAAGTAAAGCCAATAAACTAGCTGATAATATATTTCCACTTCCACTTGAATGAGGTAAAGCAAATTCAAATGTCATTATATATCCACCAATCATAGCTAAAAATGTTAAAAAGAAAAAGTTCTTACTCAATTTTTCTTTTAAAATAATTCTAGCTAAAATTAAAGCAAATATAGGTTGAGTTTTTTGTAATAAAGTTACAACTGTTAAGTGTTGAAAATTTACTAAAAATAGAGCCTTTACTATAGAAATTGTTCCTAAAGAACCTCCAAATAATCCTATACAAAAATAATAAAAAATATCTTTTTTAGGTAATTTTTTTATATTTTTTATTTCCTCTTTTCCAAAAAAACAACTCATAAAAAGAAAAGGGATAAAATGTAGAATAAAAACTACAAAGGGAACACTTAATTGATGTAATCTAGGAGTTAAAACAATTCCATCAAATCCCCAAAGAGAAGCAGCAAAACATACTAATCCCGCTCCTAAATATTTTTTGTTTTTCACTTTTCTCTCCTTCTAAAATAGACTAATTTGATTTGTATCACTTAGATTTTTTACTGCATTAAGAGTTTTTAATTTATCTAAAACAGTAGTTGACATTTTTGTTCTTCTTTTTAAATCTTCATAAGAAATAAATTTTTCAATATTTCTTTCAGCTATAATATTTTCTACTACACTTGCTCCTAATCCAGATATTCCCATTAATGGAACTCTTATTTTTTCGTCTTCTATTGTAAATCTAAATCCTTCTGATTTATACAAATCAATTCCTAAAAATTCAAAACCTCTAGCATACATCTCTAAAACAATTTCACATATAGCCATCTGTGTTTTTTTCTTAACATCAAGCTTAGGTTCTTTATTAAGCTCTTGTAGTTTTGCTTTTGCTAATTCTTTGCTTCCCATCATTTCAAAATCAAAATCCTCCATCTTACGAGTAAGATAAGCTGCATAAAAAGCTAATGGATAATGAATTTTAAAATAAGCTATTCTCATGGCCATCATAACATAGGCTACAGCATGTCCTTTAGGGAACATATATTTTATTCTTTTACAAGATTCTATATACCACTCTTTTACATTTTTTTCTTTCATCATATTTGAGAATTTTTCCCAATTCTCAGGCTCTTTAGATGGTTTTCCTTTTCTTACAAATTCCATTATTTTGAAAGCTGTAACTTTTTCCATTCCACTGTCTATTAAATAGTTCATAATGTCGTCTCTTACTGTAATAACTTCTGATAGAGTTGCTGTTCCCTCACGAATAAATTCTTGAGCATTATTAAGCCAAACATCTGTTCCATGAGAAAGTCCAGAAATTCTAACAAGTTCAGCAAAAGTTTTTGGTAAAGTATCTTCCAACATTTGTCTTACAAATCCTGTACCAAATTCTGGAACTCCATAAGTTCCTACAACAGAGCCAATCTCTTCAGGAGTAACTCCTAAAACTTCTGTTCCTGAAAATATTTTTAAAGTTTCAGGGTCAGCAATAGGAATATCATAAACATTTACTCCTGTATATTCTTGTAACATTTTTATAGTTGTCGGGTCATCATGCCCTAGTATATCTAATTTTACTAATTGTTCATCCATAACATGGTAATCAAAATGAGTAGTGATAGAATCATTTTGCATATCATTAGCTGGATGTTGTATTGGACAGAAATCAAAAACTTCTTTATATTTAGGAACTATAACCATCCCACCTGGATGTTGTCCTGTTGTCTTTTTAGCTCCCTCTACTTTTGAAGCTTTTCTAATAATTTCTGCTTTTGAAATATTCAAATGGTGGTCTTCATAATATTTTTTTACATAACCAATGGCGTTTTTATCAGCTAAAGTTGATATTGTTCCAGCCTTAAAGACATTAGATTTTCCAAATAATTCTTCACAATATCTGTGAATTTCTGATTGATATTCCCCTGAAAAGTTTAAGTCTATATCTGGAACTTTATCTCCATCAAATCCCATGAAAACTTCAAATGGTATTGAATGTCCATCTCTTTTTAAAGGTTTACCACATTTTGGACAATTTTTTTCTGGTAAGTCAACTCCAGCTCCCTCTTTTTCAATAAATTCTGAATATTTACAATTTGGGTCTGTACAAATATAATGAGGATATAGAGCATTAACCTCTGTAATTCCCATCATAAAAGCAACTAATGAAGAACCAACTGAACCTCTTGACCCTACTAAATATCCATTATCCAAAGATTTTTTAACCAATTTTTGAGCTGATAAATATAAAACTGAAAATCCATGTCCTATAATAGCTTTTAACTCTCTTTCAAGACGAGCTGAAACTATTTCTGGAAGAGGGTCTCCATAAATTCTATAAGCTTTTTCATAAGTCATTTCTCTAACTATATTTTCTGCATTATCAAGCTCTGGTGGATAAAATCCATCTGGTATTGGTTGAACTTTTTCAATCTCATTAGAAATTTTATTTGTATTTGTAATAACTATTTCATGAGCTATATCTTCTCCTAAATAAGAAAACTCTTTTAATAGCTCATCAGTAGTTCTGAAATAAAATCCATTATCAATAGTATATTGTCTTTCGTTAAATACATTTCCACTACCATATAATAAAATACTTCTTATATCTTTTTCTTCTCTTTCAAGATAATGAACATTAGAACTTCCTGTTACTAACTTATTATGTCTTTTAGCTAAATCATAAAGATATTTATTCATTTCCTCAATAGCTTTGTATGACATAATTCTATTAGTTCCATCTTCTTCTATAAATTCATTATAATTTTCTTTTGGAAGAAGCTCCACATAATCATAAAAATCAACTGCTTTCTCCATTTCTTTAAAATTATAATCAAGATAATTTATAGCAAGTTCTCCATTATTCATAAAGTGAACTGTATTACATGCCCCAACAAATATTCCATCTCTATGGGCTAAAATTTCTGATTTCTTAACTCTTGGTTTTTTATTTCCAAAATTATCTTTATGAGCAAAGGATACAAGTTTATAAATATTTTTTAATCCAGCTAAATTTTTAGCAAGAACAAGAATATTTATAGTATCTTGTTTTTGAATATTTATAGGAAAAGCTCCATTTATTTCTGAAACTTTTTTTACTCCTTTTTCATAATATTTTTCTAAGAAAATTTTAAACATTCCAGCAGTTGCTTGTGAGTCATCAACTGCTCTATGGTGACTTTCTAAAGCAACCCCTAATTTTTTTGTAAGATGACCTAATCCATAACCTTTTAATTCTGGAAATATATCTCTTGCCATCTGTAATGTATCTATAACACTAGGCTCATAATCAATTCCTAAAATTCTCTTACAATCTCTTCTTATAAAACTCATATCAAATTTAGCATTATGAGCTACCATTGTAGAATCTCCAACAAATTTCATAAATTCAGGTAAAACTACTTCTATTGAATCGGCACTTTCTAACATTCCATCAGTTATATTTGTTAAATTTTTAATTTTTTCAGGAACAGGGCGTTTAGGTTTTACAAATTTAGAAAACTTGTCAACAATTCTTGTTCCCTCCATTTTTATAGCACCAATCTCTATAATCTCATGCTCATGTGAATTAAGTCCTGTTGTTTCTAAGTCAAAAATTACAAAACTTTCATCTTCTATAAGAATGTCTTTTGGATTATTAATCATTTGTTTAGTGTCATCTACCATATACATTTCACAACCTAAAATGACTTTAAAATTTTCATCTTTTTTAGTTTGTTTAAATGCAAAAGGGAAAGTATGAACTACAGAATAGTCTGTAATTGCCATACTTGTATGTCCATAAGATTTAGCTCTTTTTATTAAATCTCCTATCTCTGTAACTCCAACCATCTCACTCATTTTACTATGAGTATGTAATTCTACCATTTTTTCTTCAGAAACATCCTCTTTTGAAATTTTAGTTTTTTCCATTTTATTAAGAGAAGATACTAGTAATATCTCTTCATTTTCACTAAAAGTATCAATTTGCTTTCTTCCACTTACTTTTATAAAATCTCCAACTTTAACTTCTAAATTCTCATCAGGTTTTACAAACATTTTTGTAGTAACAGAATTTTTATTATCTGTTATTCTCATAACATAAAGTAAATTTCCTGTTTTTAATTCTCTTTTTTCAAAGTTAAAAACTTCTCCTTCTAAAATACAAATATCATTATCAAAAATCTCTGAAAATTCATCTATAGATATAGATTTTCCTTTAATTTCTTTAGTTTTTCTAAAGGCCACAGCATTGTATTTTTTTTCATTATTTTGATTGTTATTTTCTTCTTTAGGAGTTTGAGAATTTTTCTCATTTTCACTATCTATTTTCTGACTCAAAGTTATGATTCTGTCTTCTTTTTCCTTTTCAATCTCATTAATCTCTTTTGAAAAATCTCCAGGAATAAAAGAAATTTTAAAATCATTTATTCCAAATTCAGATAATAAATTTTCTAATTTTAAATTTATTTTTGACTCATATAAAGTAGCAATTGCCATTTCATTTTTTAATTCTATATAAATATTTTTTTCTTCTATTCTAATTCTATAAAGAAATAAAAAAGATTTTGAAACAGCATTTCTAAGTTTTAATTTTTCTATAGCTTTCTCAACAATTTCAGTTAAAATTTTTTGAGTAATTTGTAGATTTTCATACTCTATATTAAATTCTACAGAAAGACTCTCTCCAAACTTTTTTTGTAAATCTGTCGTTACTATGTCTGTTTCACATAAAAAAGTTGGGTCTTTTAACTGGCAACTTATTTTTAATTTTTTATATAATTCTTCATATACAATTTCTTTTACCAGTAAATTTTTGGCTCCAACACTATGGAAAAAGTCTGGTTTAGATTTAATTAAAATCTTTCTACTCATTTATAAACCTCTTTAAATTTTATTTCTCACCTAAAATTCTATCTAATATAATAGCTACTGCAGCACGAACAGATAAATGATTATATTTTGTAGTTCCTCTTATTGGTTCTAATATGAAATCTGACATATCCATAACCTCTTTTATTAATCCCCAACCTGTACCAAATAGGAAAAGATATGGTTTATCATCTGAAAATATTTTTTCAGAAAGAGCTGGATAACTAATTGAGTTTGGGAAAATATGAGCTGAAGTTGTTATTATTATAGGTCTTTCCCCTTCTACTTCTTCAATATGTTTTATAGTTTCCTCAATAGATTCTCTAACTCTTGTATTTACAAAAGCTGATTCTCTATCCTTGTTGTATTCTCCTCCACTTCCATCTTGCCAATATCCTATGATTCTTTCTGTAAGTTGTTTTTGAGCATCTAATGGAACTATTAAGTCATATTCTTTTACATTATAAGTTCTACATGTTCTTGAAATATCATGTATATCAAAATTTGTAACTGAAGTACAAACAACAGATTTATTTTTATTGTAAACAGGATAATGAACTAATCCTAAATATATTTTATCTCTCATTTTTATATCTCCTAATTTTCATTTTCTTTTAATTCTCTTAACATTTCATTAAAAAGTTTTTTTTCTGTTTTATCAAGAATTTTTTTCTCTAATAAATCAGGTCTTCTTAAATATGTTCTTTTTAAACTTTCCTTTATTCTCCACTCTTTTATCTTTTTATGATTTCCAGAAGTTAGAACTTCAGGAACCTTAAGTCCCATATATTCTGCTGGTCTAGTATATTGTGGATAATCTAAAAGCCCATTAAAAAAAGAATCATTTTCATAAGAAGCTTTTGTAATGACTCCAGGAATAAGTCTTGAAATAGCATCTACTATGACCATAGCTGGAAGTTCTCCTCCTGTAAGAACAAAATCTCCAATAGAAATTTCCATATCTACTTTTTCTTCTACTACTCTTTCATCTATTCCTTCATAGTGTCCTGCTATAATTGTAATTTCTTCTTCCTCTTTTAATTTAAGAGCCACTTCTTGATTGAAAATAATTCCTTGAGGTGATGTATAAATCACTTTTCCACCTACAGTTTCTAAAGCGCGAAAAAGAGGTTCTGGTTTCATAACCATTCCCCCTTCTCCTCCAAATGGAATATCATCAGCTTGTTTATGTTTGTCAAAACAAAAATCTCTTATATTCACTATATTAATTTCTATTAATTGATTTTTGATAGCTCTTCCAATTATACTTTGAGTTTTAAACCCTTGAAATAATTCTGGAAATAAAGTTAAAATATTTATTTTCATTTAAACCTCATAATTTATTTTTGATAATATACATATTATTTTGTTTGCTTTTCTTCTAACATTCCTTCCCAAAGCTCAACAATAATTTTTTTATTTTCAAAATCAATCTCTTTTATAAATGTATCTATATTTGGAATTAAAGCTTCAGTTTCATCAGTTTCTACAACTAAAATTTCATGAGCTGCTGTATCAAAAACTTCTGTAACTTTTCCTATATTTTTATCCTCTAAAGTGATAACTTCCATACCTAATAAATCTTGTAAAAGATATTCATCTTCTTCAAGCCCAAGTACCATTCTATTAACTTTTATTATAGAATTTTGTAATAAATTTCCTTGAGTTTTATTTTCAATCTCTTCAAATTCCAATATAAATTTATCTCCTACTAAAGGAGAGATTTTTTTTACAGTAAAAATATTTTTTTCTCCATTTGGTTTTTCTACAAGTACTTTTTCTCCAATAAGGTCTTCCTCTTCACCAATATTTATATTAGCTTTTAAAGCTCCTTTTAAATGATGAGTTCCTGTTATTTTACCAATAATTACTAATTCTTCCATATTTCACCTAATCTAAAAACTCTACATTTACATTTAATTTATCTTTTACTCCAGCTCCTTGCATAACTCCTCTTATTGCATTAGCTGTAAGTCCATTTTTACCAATAACTCTACCCATTTCTCCTTGAGCAACATTTACTTTAAAAATAACTGTATCGTCTATTACTTCATAAGTAATTCTAATTGCTTCTTCTGTTTCTACTAAATTTTTTAAAATATATTTTAATAGATTTTCTAATTTTTCCATCTATACCTCCTGATTTTTATAGTTGTCCTTTCCATTTTCCCTCTTCTAAAATTTCAGCAACAACATATTTATTTCCTAAATCTAAAATAATTTTTTTTAATTCATCTTTAAAATCATCAGTTGTTATAATAGTAAGTAAACCCTCTTTTGGATTAGTTGTTCTAACTACTCCAAGTCCCTCATAAGCTTCTATAATTTTATTTATAAAATCAATATCTTCTCTTCTACTTTTTACAACAAATTCATAACTTTCCATAAATTTTTCTCCTATTTATTTTCTAATAATTTAGCTAATTTTATAAATTGTTCAATTGTAATATTTTCAGCTCTTTCATTAAAAGGAATTCCTAAGATTTCTAATTTTTCTTGAATGATATTTTTAGGAATACCTAAAGTTGATAAGTTATTTACAATATTTTTTCTTTTATTAGAAAAAGCAGCTTTTACATATTTAAAAAATAGTTCTTCACTTATTTGTTTTTCATATTTTTTATCCTCATGAAATTTTATAGAAATAAATCCAGAATCAATTTTAGGAATAGGAGTAAAAAATTCTTTTGGAATAGTAAATAAATAAGATGCCTCTCCAAAATATTCAATAGCTAAAGTTAAAACACTTCTCTCTTTTCCAGAAATAGCAGAAACTCTTTCTCCTACTTCTTTTTGGACCATAAGATATACTTCTTTTATTTTATCTCTATGTTCTATAAGCTTGTTTATAATAGGAGAAGTTATATAATAAGGAATATTAGCAACAACTTTTGTATTTTCTCCTATAATTTTATCTATATCTGTTTCTAAAATATCTCCCATATGAAGATTAAACTTTGGATTTGAATCAAATTTTTTTCTAAGTATCTTTTCAAGGTCTGTATCAATTTCTACACAGTTAACTTTTTTAGACTTTTGAAGAAGAAGCTCTGTTAAAGCCCCTTCACCAGGACCAATTTCTAAAATTTCATCTTCTAAATTTACATTAGAAACTTCCATTATTTTTTCTAATATTGTATTTTGGTCATTTAAAAAATTTTGTCCATATTTTTTCTTATGTTTAAATGACATTTTATTTATTATCCTTATCTAAAGTAAGCTTTCCTACAAAAGAAAGATTTCTATACTTTTCTGCATAATCTAATCCAAACCCTATAACAAATTCATCTGGAATTTCAAACCCTACATATTCAGCCTTTACATCTATTTTTCTTCTGCTTGGTTTATCTAATAATGTACATACTTTTACAGAATTTGGTCTTTTCTTTGCCATAAATTCTTTTACATTTGCAATAGTCAAACCTGTATCAACAATATCTTCTACTAATAGTACATCTTTCCCTGTAACTTCTTCATCTACATCTTTTAAAATTTTTACGACTCCTGTAGAATCAGTTCCTTTTCCATAACTAGATACCTTCATAAAATCAATACTTAAATCCATATCTATGGCTCTTATTAAATCAGAGATAAATACTACTGACCCTTTTAATAATCCAACACAAACTAATTGTTTTCCTTGATAATCCTCTTTTATTTGTCTTCCAAGTTCAATAATACGATTTTCCAATTGTTCTTTAGAGATTAAAATGTCTATTTTGTTACTCATTATTCCTCCTAAAAATTATAAAATCAACACAAAATATTTTATCATTTTAACTATATTTTATCAAGAATAAATTATTTTTATTTTAGAAATATTTGTCAAATATTTCTTTTTTTTCTAGATTATTTATTGATATTTTATTTCGTTTATGTTATCATTTTTATAATAAGTATCTTTTATTTTTTTAGGAGGATTAATGCAAAAAAAAATAATAGTTGTAGCTAGTTGTATAATCTCTATTATGGCTACAATATATTTCTTAGGATATTTAACTTTAAATTGGTATTTTAATAGAGATTTTTATTACACTCCTAATCTTGTAGGACTTACACCAGAAGAGGTAAGTGTTTTAGCTGATAAAGATATAATTGATATAAAAGTTGTTGGAAAAGATTTTTCTAGACTTCCAGAAGGACAAATTTTTATGCAGGACCCTGTTGAAAGACATATAATAAAAAAGGGAAGAACTATAAAAGTTTGGGTTAGTATGGGAGAAAATTATTTTGAAGTTCCTGATTTTGAAGGACAACAACTTTTTACTGTAAAAAAATTACTTGAAGAAAAAAGAATAAAAATTAATAGTATTGCTAGAACAGATTCTCCTTTATCATATAATTGTATTGTCACTACAAATCCAGGAAAAGGAGAATATGTCAATGTTAAAGATGGTATTTCATTATTAGTTAGTAGCCGTTCATTAAACAAAGTAGTAAAAGTTCCTGATATTTCTGGATATACTCTTATTGAAGCTGAAAAACTTTTAAAAGAAAATTCTATTTTTATTGGAAAAATTGAAAAAATAAAAGTAGAAGGGTTAGAACCAAATATAGTAGTTGATACAAGTATTGGAGCTAACAGTAGAATTTCAGCAGGTTCTACTATAAATATCACTGTTACTGAATAAATTTAGGGGATGATATTATTAAAGGGAAGGTTATAAATAAAATACAAGGATTTTATTATGTAAAATCTGAAGAAAATATTTATGAATGTAAATTAAGAGGAATTTTAAAAAGAAAAGAGAAAAAAGAAAATTGTGTTGTAGGTGATGTTGTAGAAATTTCAGAAGATAATTCTATTATAGAAGTTTATCCTAGAAAAAATATGATAAATAGACCTTTGGTTTCTAATATAGATTATCTTGTTATTCAATTTGCTGGAAAAGACCCAGAAGTTGATTTAGATAGGTTAAATACTTTATTACTTAATAGTATCTACTATAAAATAAATCCAATTGTAATTATTAATAAAATAGACTTGCTTACAGAGGAAGAAATTACAAACTTAAAAGAAAGATTAAAATTTTTAAATTCAGTGGACATTCCTCTATTTTTTGTTTCTACTTATAAAAATATAGGAGTTGAAAAAGTCAAAAGTTTTATAAAAGATAAAACTGTAGCATTTGGTGGTCCTAGTGGTGTCGGAAAATCTAGCATCTTAAATATGTTACAAAATGAAGAAAATTTAATAGTAGGAGAAACAAGCAAAAAATTAAAAGCTGGTAAACATACTACTAGAGATTCAAAACTTATTCCTTCCATTTGTGGAGGATACGTTATAGATACTCCAGGATTTTCATCTATAGATTTACCACCTATAAAAGATTTTACAGAACTTATCTCTCTTTTTAAAGAATTTAATTTTGAAGATGGAGAATATTGTAAATTTTTAGATTGCCATCACATTAGTGAACCTGGATGTCTAATAAAAGAAAAAGTTGAAGAGGGAAAAATTTTTAAAGAAAGATATAATTTTTATAAAAAAGTCTATGAAAAATTAAAAAACGAAAGGTGGAATAATTATGAAAGATATTAAAATAGCACCATCTATTTTGTCAGCAGACTTTAGTAGATTAGGTGAAGAAGTTATTAGCATAGATAAAGCTGGAGCTGATTGGATTCATATAGATGTAATGGATGGTATTTTTGTACCAAATATCACTTTTGGACCTCCTGTAATAAAAGCTATAAGAAACAAAACTAAATTATTATTTGATGTTCATTTAATGATAACACAACCAGAAAGATATATTGAAGCTTTTGTAAAAGCTGGAGCTGATTTAATAGTAGTTCATGCTGAATCTACAATACATTTACACAGAGTTATCCAACAAATAAAATCTTATGGAATTAAAGCTGGAATTTCCTTAAATCCATCTACATCTCCTGAAGTTTTAAGATATATCATAAATGATATAGACTTAGTTTTGGTCATGAGTGTAAATCCAGGATTTGGAGGACAAAGTTTTATAGAAAGTTCGGTTGAAAAAATAAAAGAAATTAGAAAAATGAGTGAAACTGTTGATATTGAAGTTGATGGTGGAATAAATGATAAAACTATAAAAAAATGTATTGAAGCAGGGGCTAATATTTTTGTAGCTGGTTCTTATGTTTTTGGTGGAAATTATGAAGAAAGAATTAAAAGTTTAAAATAGGGAGGGAAAATGGCTAAATATATTGAAGAATTAAATGATATTTTTGAAAAATTTTATAAGCTTTTTTATGAATCAGAAGACATGGCATTAAAAAATGGAATAAAATGTCTTACTCATACTGAACTTCACATAATAGAGGCTATAGGTGAAGATTCTCTTACTATGAATGAACTTGCTGATAGACTGGCTATAACTATGGGAACTGCAACTGTTGCTATTACAAAATTAGGAGAAAAAGGATTTGTTTCAAGAGTTCGTTCTAACACAGATAGAAGAAAAGTTTATGTTTCTTTATCTAAAAAAGGGATGCAAGCTTTAAATTATCACAATAATTATCACAAAACTATAGTTTCTTCTATAATTGAAAAACTAGATGAAGATGAAGTAAAAGTTTTCTTAGGAACTTTTAAAAAACTTCTTAAAAGTTTAAAAAATAAATCTGAATTATTAAAACCTTTGCCTATAACAGATTTTCCTATAAATACTAAAGTTTCTGTTGTTGAAATAAAAGGAACTCCTATTATTCAAGATTATTTTATGGACAGAGGAGTTGGACATTATTGTACATTAGAAGTTTTAGAGGGAAAAGATTCTAATAATGTAGCTCTTAAGAAAGATGACGGAACTATCTTAGAAGTTAATATATTAGATGCTAAAAATATTATTGTTGTTAAGGTAGAAGATTAATGTTTTATTTAGATGGAATATCTCTTTCTAAAATAAAAATAGAGCTAGAAGAAAATTTAACAAGTAAAAAAATTGGGAAGATTTTTCAAAATTCTTCCCTTTCTTTAACATTACACTTTGGAAAAAAAGCTCTATTTTTTTCTTGTAATCCGTCATTACCTATTTGTTATATAAATGAAGACAAAGAAGAAAATTTTTTAGAAGAAAACTCTAGTTTTTTATTATTAATTAGAAAATATTTAATAAATTCAGCTCTAATTAAAATTGAACAACTAGGATTTGATAGAATATTAAAATTCTCATTTTCAAAAATAAATGAACTTGGAGAAATACAAAATAATTTCTTATATTTTGAAATAATGGGTAAATATTCTAATGTAATTTTAACTGATAAAGATAATAAGATAATCTCTGTATTAAAGAAAAAATCTTTGGAAGAAAATTCTCTAAGAACTCTATTTAATGGAGAAGTTTACACACAACCTATTGTAACGAAAAAAATAAATCCTCTTTATATAACTGAAAAAGAATTTGAAAAATACTTAGAAGAAAATAATATTGTTGAAAATATTGAAGGAATTGGAAAATTATTAAAAAATCAAATAAATTCTTTTGAAGATTTAACTAAATTTTTAAAGGATAATATTTCTCCTAAAATATATTTCAAAAACGATACTCCTATTTTAGCCACTGTATTAAATATTATTCCAAAAGATTTTGATAAGGAAATTCCATTTTCTACATATGTTGAAATGATTAATAATTATATAAAATTAAAATCATTATCAAACTCTTTTACTTTATTAAAAAATAGATTATTTTCTGTATTGGATAAAGAGGAAAAAAAATCTTTAAAAATATTAAAAAATATTAAAAAAGATATTGAAATAATGAAAGAACATGAAAAATATAAAAATTTAGGGGATATTTTAGCTTCTGTATTATATTCTATAAAAAAAGGAGATACAAAAGTAAAAGCCTATGATTTCTACAATAATTGTGAAATTACTATTGACATAGACCCCTTACTTTCTCCTCAATCAAATCTTTCTAAAATTTATAAAAAATCTTCTAAAATGAAAAGAGGTTTAGAAATCTCAAAAGAAAGATTAGTTGAATTTTCAAATAAGTTAACATATATTGATAGTGTTAGAACTTTTATAGAAAAAAGTAAAAATATTGAAGAATTAAAAAATATTGAAAAAGAATTGATAGAAGAAAAATATATTATTGAGAAAAATAATAAAAAAAATAAAAAGAAAACTATTGAAGTTCCTTATGGTACTATTAATTTAGATAATAAAATTTTATATTTTGGAAGAAATAATAAGGAAAATGATTATTTAACTTTTAAATTTGCTAGAAAAGATGATATGTGGTTTCATATAAAAGATATGCCTGGTTCTCATTTTATAGTAAAAAAAGAAGATTTTGTCAATGATGAAGAGTTTATAAAAAAAGTTGCTGAATATTCAGCTTATTATTCAAAAGCTAATAGTGGAGAAAAAGTAGTAGTTGATTATACTGAAAAGAAAAATCTAAATAAACCTAAGGGTGCTCCATTAGGTTTTGTAACTTATAATATTTGGGATTCTATAACAGTAATTACTCCAGAAAAAATTTAAGGTGGGATAAACCCACCTTATTTTTTAATCACAAAATGTTTCCAAAGCTATTTTCATCATATTTGTAAAAGATAATTGTCTTTCTTCTGCTGTTGTAGCTTTTTTTGAAGTAAAACTATCTGATATTGTTAAAAGACAGGCAGCTTTTTTTCCTAAAACTTTTGCATTATGGAAAAGAGCAAAACTCTCCATCTCTACAGCTTCACAACCTTTATCTTCAAATATTTTTTTATAATATCCCTCTTCAGCATCTCTATAAAAAACATCACTAGAATGAATTTTTGATAAATGAATAGGAATATTTAATTTTTTAGCTGTTTCTTTTATTTTATTATTTAATTCTTCATCTGGATAAGTTTCATCTTTTTCATATCCATTTTGAGTTTTAGCAAAAGAAGATTCACTCCAAGCACTTTCTACCAATACAATATCAAAAATATTTAATGTATCTACATAAGCTCCAGCTGAACCAATTCTTAAAATATTTTCAACACCATATTGAGAAAAAAGTTCATAAGAGTATATTCCTATTGATGGCATTCCCATTCCAGAGCCCATAACAGTAATATCCTTTCCTTTATATTTTCCTGTATAAGCAAACATATTTCTAACTGAATTTACTAATTTTACATCTTCCAAAAAAGTTTCAGCTATAAATTTAGCTCTTAAAGGGTCTCCAGGCATTAAAACATTTTTTGTAATTTCTCCAACATTAGCACTATTATGTGGTGTACTCATATATCCTCCTTATAAACTTTCATCTGTAAATGAAAAAGGTAATAATTCTTCGATATTTGTTATTTTTAATTTGTCTTCAGTAACTAATACTATAGGAGTATCTTTTTCTAATAATTCAACCATAACTTGTCTACAGGCTCCACAAGGAGTTATTAAATTTTTTCCACTTCCTACAATACAAATTGACTCTATATCTTTTTTTCTATATCCCATAGAATAAGCTTGAAATATAGCATTTCTTTCGGCACAATTTGTTAAACCATAAGAGGCATTTTCTACATTAGCTCCTAAAAAATATTTATTATCTTTTGTTTTTACACAAGCTCCCACAAAAAAATTTGAATATGGAGCATAGGCATTTTTTTGAACTTCATAAGCTTTTTCTATAATATCCCTATATTTTTCCATATAAACCCCTATTTCTTTTTATCTTCTTTTATTAAATTTCTTATAGCTTCTATAGTAATTTTTACAACTTCATCTGTGTCATGAACAACTGGATTATCAAGTCCTAATTTTTCTCTTTCTTGATTTGCCATAACTAAAAAAGAAGCTCCCACTCTAACTTTTCTATAACTTCCTACTATAAAAAGAGAAGCTGATTCCATTTCAGAAGCAAGGCAACCTAATCTTATCCAAGCTTCCCATTTATTATTTAATTCATAACTTACTGGTTTTATATCTGGACTATGTTGGCCATAAAAAGAATCTTTAGATTGTATAACTCCCACATGATATTTTTTTCCTAAAGTTTCTGAAGCTTTTATTAGAGAATTAACTATATCTATATTAGCTACTGCTGGAAATTCTATTGGGGCATATTCTCTAGTTGTTCCCTCCATACGAATAGAGGCTGTAGCAATAACTATATCTCCTCCTACTATTTCTTTTTGCATTCCTCCACAAGTTCCAACTCTTAAAAAAGTATCGGCTCCACAATTTACTAGTTCCTCCAAAGCTATAGAAGCTGATGGTCCACCAATTCCTGTAGAAGTTACACTTACTTTTTCTCCATCTAAATATCCTGTGTATGTTACAAATTCTCTTACATCTGCTATTAATTTTGGATTATCTAAATATTTTGCAATTTTTTCACATCTTTTTGGGTCCCCTGGTAAAATTACATATTTACCAACATCTCCCTCTTTTAATCCTATATGATATTGTAATCCATTTTCAGAATATTTCATATAATTCACCTCTTTTTTATAGGAAATTTTCTTTGTTTATATTTATTTGACGAAAAAAAATAAAAAAAAGATAATATAAAAAGAGGCTATTGTAAATATTATAAAATACAATAACCTCTTAAAAAATTAATATCTTTCTTTCATTGCTCTATCAATATCTCTTTTTTGGTCTTTTTTAGCTATACTTTCTCTTTTATCGTAAGTTTTCTTTCCTCTAGCAAGAGCAATATCTACTTTTACATATCCTTTTGAAAGATGTACATTCAATGGAACAATAGTATAACCTTTTTGACTTACTTTTTCATGTAATTTTTTTATCTCTTTTTTATGAAGAAGTAATTTTCTTACTCTTTTTTCTTCAGGATTATATACACTTCCATATTCCCAAGGAACAATAGACATTCCCATTATAAAAACTTCTCCATTAATAATTCTTACAAAAGATTCTTTTATACTAACTTTTCCAGCCTTAGCTGATTTTACCTCACTACCTACTAATTCAATACCAGCCTCTATTTTATCTTCTACAAAATAATCAAAATAGGCTTTTTTATTATTTGCAAGTATCATTTTTCACCTCTTATTTTCTTTTTACAGAAAAATTTTCTTCATTATATGGAGCTACTTCTATCTCCAATTCTCCCATATCAACTCTTACAATTATAACTTCTAATTTATCTCCTAAATTATATTTATTTCCTGTATCTGTATCTACCATAACATAATTTTTTTCATCAAATTCATAATAATGAGGAGAATTTGTAACATCCCACATACATTCTACTAATTCCTCTGTTTCTATAAATACTTTTCTATTACTTATTCCTATAATAGTTCCCTTAAATACATCACCTATTTTATCAAGCATGTATTCTACTATTTTTATTTTTTTACTTTCATCTTCTACTTTCATCGCATCTCTTTCTGTTTTAGAAATAGCTGTACAAATAGTTGGAAGATTTTTTTCTAATTTTTCAAGATATTTTTTCTTAGGATATCCAAATAAAGTTTCTCCCAAAATTCTGTGAATCATTAAATCTGCATATCTTCTAATAGGTGATGTAAAATGTGTATAATAACTTGAAGCTAATCCAAAGTGTCCAATATTTTCTGGTGTATATCTAGCTTGTTTTAAAGCCATCAATATCATTTTATGAACTATCATACTTATTCCTTTAGCTTGAGAATCTTCAATTATAGATTGAAACTTCTTAGGATGTACTCCCTCAGACCCAAACATAACTTTATAACCAAATTTTCCTAAAACATCATTTAACCCATGTATTCTTTCTCCATCTGGTTTCTCATGGGTTCTATAAATACTTGGTACTTCTAACCAAAATAATTTTTCCGCAACAGCTTCATTTGCTTCTATCATAAAATCTTCTATAATTTTTTCAGCTTCCCCTCTATCTCTTTTTTCTAAATGGTCAACTGTTAAATTATCTTTTAATATTACTTTTATTTCTGGTAAATCAAAATCTATACTTCCTCTATTATATTTTATATTTCTTATAATTTTAGAAAGTTCTAACATCATAAACAACATATCTTTTATAGAGGCATATTTTTTACAAAGTTCCTCATCATTTTCTAAAATTTTATTTACATCTGTATAAGTCATACGATAAGCTGTTCTAATAACTGATTTATAAGTTTGAACATCTTTTACTTTTCCTAAAGAATCAATTTCAAGTTCACAAGTAAAAGTTAGTTTATCTTCATTAGGATTTAATGAACAAATTCCATTTGAAAGTTCACGAGGAAGCATTGGTAAAACTCTATCTACTAAATAAACTGAGTTCCCTCTTCTCAAAGCTTCTTTATCCATAGCTGAACCTTCTTTTACATAATAACTTACATCAGCTATACTAACAATTAATCTATAATTTCCATTTTCTTTTTTCTCTACATATACAGCATCATCTAAATCTTTAGCATCAGCACCATCTATAGTGATTATTGATAAATTTCTTAAATCTTTTCTTGTAGCTATTTCATCTTTGTGTATCTCTTGAGGAACAGCTCTAGCCTCTCTCATAACTTCTTCTGGAAAATCTTCTTTCAAATTTTCTCTTTTTAGTAAAGCTTCCATCATAACTTTACTATCTAAAGGATTTCCTAAAGCTTCTATTATTTTTCCCTCTGGCTTTCTTTCTCTATCTCCAAAGAAATCTATCTTAACAACAACTAACTCTCCATCTCTAGCCATACCTAAAAATCTTTTAGGAATATATATATCTTTACCAAAAGAGTGAGTAGGAGTTACAAAACCAAAACCTTTTTGTTTTTGTAAAATTCCAATAACTGTGTCATTAGTTCTTTTTATAATTTTATAAACTTCCCCCTCTTTTTTCTCAGTTCTAACACTATCTTTGGTAATTTTTACCAAAACTATATCTCCATTTAATGCTCCATTAAATCCAGATTTTGGTATGAAAATCCCCTCTTTTTCAGTATCAACAAAGGCAAATTTATTTCTTATAACACTAAATTCTCCACAAACCATTCCTATATTTTCAGGAATATTATATTTTCCTTTATTATTTTTTACAAGCTCTCCTAACTCTATCCAAGAGTCTAATATCTCTTTATTTCTTTTTTTCATTTTTGAGGACCAAGATAAAAGTTTATATATTTCATCTATTCCTATGGATTTTTTATTTTCAGTCAAATGTTTTTTTAGTATTTCTAAATCTTTTTTTATATCCATTTTTCCTCCTTATTTTATAATCATTTTTTAGAAATCAAATCTTCTAATGTTTCTATAGTATTTTTATGAATAACTCCACCTTTTCCTTTTAAATATTCTAATTTTCTTGAAATTTCCATAATAATACCATCATTTAAATTTCTAAAAGTCTCTTTTCTAATCTCATCTACATTTGGATAATCTCTTCCATATTCTATGGCATCTCCAATATAAATAATTTTTTCAAGTAGTGACATATTCTTTCTTCCAATAGTATGATATTTTATACTATTTAAAATATCTTCATCTTCTATTCCAAACTCTTTTTTTACAACAACAGAAGCTGCTAATCCATGAAAAATCTCATTTAAATTTTCATATCCTTTAATTTCTTTCATATCTTTACAAATTTCTTTTAAAGTTTCTATATTTTCTTTTTTTAAATAATCATGTAAAATAGCAGCTATTCTAGTTTTTTTCTCATCACATCCATATTTTTTAGCAAGTTCTACACATATTTTTTCAACACCTAGTGTATGTTCATATCTTTTAGGTGGTAATTTTTCTTTTACCATTTCTCTTAGATTATCTATATCCATATTTTCTCCTTGATAAAAAAGGGAGTTTTTAGCTCCCTTATATATCTTTTCTATATTTGAATTT
Source organism: Fusobacterium sp. FSA-380-WT-3A (assembly GCF_012843705.1). Taxonomy (NCBI): domain Bacteria; kingdom Fusobacteriati; phylum Fusobacteriota; class Fusobacteriia; order Fusobacteriales; family Fusobacteriaceae; genus Fusobacterium; species Fusobacterium sp. FSA-380-WT-3A. Next base: position 24,447 of record NZ_JABAFQ010000016.1, read on the forward strand.
TCCTTTCAGATTAGAATATTTCACTTTATCAACATCTATTCCATTAATTAAAATTTTTACTTCTTCAACAGAATCTAAATTAGTTAGAGTATTAACAAAAGAATAAATCAATAAAAGTTCTTCCTTTGGATTTTTTACATTTGAAAATATTTTTTCAGGTAAATCCAAATAAAGTGTACTATCTACTCTATAATAAAAAACTTCTGTTTTTTCATTTATATTAGGAATTAATTTTAAGTTTTTTAATTTTTCTATATTTTTATATAAAGTTTCCTTTATAATATCATTTTCCATTATAGGCTTAACAGTTTCTATCTCTTCACTTACTAACTGTCCATTGTCAGGATAAAAAACATATAATTTTTGTTTCTCAACCACCTTCGTAATATCTTTTCTTTCAAAAACAGTCTTAGGAAGCCCCTCATTTAATGAATTAAAATATAAATATCCTGATAAAAGAGTAATTCCCCACAAAATTCCAACTATTTTTATAGTCCCATTTTTTTCTTTAGAAAAGAATTTTTTTATATTTCCTAAAACTAATTCTACATATTCTTTTACTACTTCTTTTTTATTATTTTTCTCTTGTTTCTCTTTTTTTTCAAATTTATATTTTAAATTTTCTTTTTTGCTTTCTTCTGCTTTTTTATTATCCATCACTTCATCATATAATTTTATATTTTCATCTTGTCCTGAAAAAATTCTTAAATTTACTTCTTTTTCTTCGGTTTCTTTATCATTTTTTACAAATTTTATCATCAAACTCTCCTAATAAAAATAATCTCTAACATGTTCAGCTATTTTTTTAGCCATAATTTTTTGTTGACTTTTAGAAGTTATAATTTTATGGTCTTTAGACCCTTTTATAAATCCAACCTCTATTAAAACACCTGGACAATTAATACCTCTTAAAACAGCAAAGTTCGCTCCATGAGTTTTTCTATCTCTCATTCCCATCTTTTTAGCTAAACCTGTATTTAATCTGTCAGCAAAAGGAATTGTTTTTTCTTGATTCTTATTATAGGCTATTTCTCCAGCAATTTGTACTATAGAACTTGTATTTTCACCATATTTTTCACCAAAACTATTTTCATATCTAGCTATACTTGCAGCATAAGGAGTAGACTTTTTAGAAAAATAAAATATTTCTATTCCATTAGCACTTGTATCTTTTGAAGAGTTAGCATGAATACTTATAAACAAATCAGCCCCTATTCCATTAGCTACATTACTTCTATTTCTTAAAGATATAAATTCATCACTATCTCTAGTCATAACCACATTAAAATCTCTTTTTAATTCATCTCTTAAATATTTTCCAATACTCAAAACAATATCTTTTTCTTTAATATTTTTATATCCAAGAGCTCCAGAATCTTTTCCTCCATGACCAGGGTCAATTACTACAGTATATTGTTTATTTTGAGCACTATTAGATAAATCTACCACTACACGATTTGGATTTTTTCTTAAAGTTACTCTATGAAAAACATTCTTTTTTAATTTTAAGAAAAAGCCATGAGAATTCACATATCTATAATCTGATATACTTTCTAAATATTTTGAAAGATTATTTCTTACTCCTTTATTATAAATAGGTACTTCATTTCCTATTTCTAAAAAAAGAAGTCTATTATAATCATCATATTCACTATGATAAACAGGGGTTGTTTCATCTAAATCAAAAACAACTTGTGGAGGATAAGTATTAAATCTTACATTTTTTACAGTTGAAGAAAAACAAACTGAAAATAAAATCAAAAACATTAAAAATACTTTTTTTATCATTAAACCACCATAAGTAAGATTTTTTTAACAAAAAAACGACAATTAAGTTTAATTGTCGTTTCTCATTCAAATTACTCTAAAATTCCAGCAACAGCTGATTTTCTAATAGTCATATGAACACCTTTATCTATTCTTACTACGACAAAAGCTTCTTCTACACTAGATATTACACCTTTTATTCCACCTACAGTAACTATAGTATCACCAGCTTTTAAACCATCTAACATTTGTTGTTGTTTCTTTTGTTTTTTCTTATTTGGTAAAACCATAAATACATAAATAATAACTATCCATAAAGCAATCATTATTAATGTACCATATTTAGCAAATATTGCGTTCATTTATTACCCTCCCTATTTTATAGTTTCTTCTTTTAGTATATCACAGGAAGTGATTTTTTTCAATAAACTCTTTATTTTATTTAAATAAATCCTTAAATCTTTCTATAAAACTTTTATTCATTTTATAATTTTTTTCTTTTAGACTTTCATCAAACTTTTTAAGAAGCTCTATTTGAGTATCATTTAAGTTTGTTGGAACTTCAATTACAATTTTTACAATTTGGTCTCCAACATATGACCTAGGATTATTTATTCCTTCTCCTCTTAACTTAAATAATTTTCCATTTTGAGTTCCAGCAGGGATTTTTATAGATTTTTTTCCATTTAATGTAGGAATTTCTACTTCTCCACCTAAAGCTGCCTTAGCATAAGTTATTGGAACTTCACATATAATGTTTTCTTCATCTCTTACAAAGAAATCATGTTCTTTAACATGGAAGAAAATATATAAATCTCCATTTTCTCCACCTTCAGAACTTGCATCTCCCATTCCTTGTATTCTTAATCTTTGCCCATCATGTATTCCTACAGGAATTTTTATAGTTTTCTTAATAGTTTCTCTTTCTAATCCTGTACCACCACATTTTTTACATTTTGTTTCTGGAATTTGTCCTTTACCTCTACACTTATCACATTCCTCAACACTTTTAAAACTTCCTAATAATGTTCTTTGAATTTTTTCAATTCTACCTTTTCCACCACATTTATCACAAGTTTTCATTTTACTTCCAGGTTCAGCACCTGTTCCATTACAAGCAGAGCATTTTCCTCTTCTTGTATATTTTATTTCTTTTTCTCCACCTTTGGCTACTTCTTCTAAAGTGATAGTTACATCTACTCTTAAATCTTCACCTGGTTCTGGTCCTCTTCTTTGAGAACCTCCACCAAATCCACTTCCTCCAAAGAAAGATGAAAAAATATCTTCAAATCCACTACCAGAGAATCCTTCAAATCCTCCATAACCTCCACCAGCTCCATTTTCAAAAGCTGCATGTCCAAATCTATCATACTTAGACCTTTTATCTGTATCTGATAAAACTTGATAAGCTTCATTAAGTTCTTTGAATTTTTCTTCAGCTTCTTTTTTTTCTGTTTCAGTTGCATTACTAAATCTATCAGGATGATATTTCATTGCTAATTTTCTATAAGCTTTTTTAATCTCAGCTTCAGAAGCAGTTTTTTCTACGCCTAAAAGATCATAATAATCTTTTTTTGCCATTTTATCCTCCAATTATTAAATAACTTTTATTTTTATTTTTCTTTGATATACTTGTTCTTTTTCTAATTTTTCTATTCCAATTTTATCTTCTAATTTCCCATTAGAATTTACATAATCAGTTATTCCATCCCAAGGTTCAAAGCAAATAAATCCAGAACCTGGTACATTCCAAAAGGCAATATATTTAAAACCTTCATAATCAAATTCTAATTTCTTATCACTATTTAAAGATTTTAAAAATATTTTTTTTGAATTTGTTTTTTCTAAAATAACAGCATCTTTTTCAAAAGTTTTTTCATCAAATTTAAAGATTTTTCCTTTAAATAATTCTTGAGTCTTTTCTCCTAAAAAACCATTTTCTATTATTTTTGATGCTCCTATTTCATCTTTTTCAAATTCTACAAAATTATTATTTTTTTCAAATAAATTAAAAGCAGGATGTGCTCCTAAAGAGAAATACATATCCCCATTTGTTAAATTTTCTACCTTATATTCAAACACCAATTCATTTTCACAAATAGAATATTTAAGATATAAGTTAAAATCAAAAGGATATATTTTTTTTGTTTCTTCATTTGACGAAAATAAAAATTCTATAAAATTTTCTCCTTGTTTATTAACTATAAATTCATTATCTCTAGCAAAACCATGTCTTGTTTTTATTTGATATTCTTTACCATCATATGAATATTTTTCATTTTTTATTGTTCCTACAAAAGGAAATAATATTGGTGATGATTTTGCCCAAAATTTTGTATCTTTTTGCCAAATATATTCAAAATTATTTTTTTTGTTAAAAAGACTTGTAAGTTCAGCACCTTTACTATTAATAACAACCTTTAGATTGGAATTTTCTATTATATAATCCATTTTCACTCACCTTATAATCTAAAAACTGGGAATAGAGAACAAGCTCCATTCCCAGAGAAATGTAATCTATTTTAATTAGTCAACTATTTCAGCATCCTCTACATCATCTGCTTTTTTATTGTTTCCACCTTGTTGTTGTCCAGCATTAGCTTGTTGTGCTTGTTGAGCTTCTCTATAAATTTCTTCAGCTAATTTTTGAGCCGCTTTTGATAATTTTTCCATAGCATCTTCTATTACTTTTTTATCTTCAGAATCTTTTACTTTTTTAAGTTCTTCTAAAGCTTCTTCTATAGCTTTTTTCTCAGCTTCACTTACTTTTGATGAGTGTTCTTTTAATGTATTTTCAGTAGAAGCAATTAACATATCAGCTTTATTTCTTGTTTCTATTAATTCTCTGAATTTTTTATCTTCAGCTTCATTAGCCTCAGCTTCTTTTTTCATTCTTTCAATATCATCATTTGATAAGTTATTTGAACCAGAAATTGTTATTGTATTTTCTTTCCCTGTTCCTAAATCTTTAGCAGATACATGTACAATTCCGTTAGCATCTATATCAAATGTAACTTCAATTTGTGGTATTCCTCTTGGTGCTGCTGGAATTCCTTCTAAATTAAATTCTCCTAATTTATGGTTATCAGCAGCTTTTGCTCTTTCTCCTTGTAATACATTAATTGTAACTGCTGGTTGATTATCTACTGCTGTAGAGAATACTTGAGATTTTTTAACAGGAATAGTTGTATTTTTCTCTATAATTCTTGTACAAACTCCTCCTAAAGTTTCAATTCCTAATGATAATGGAGTTACATCAAGTAATAATACATCTTTAACGTCTCCCATTAAAACTCCACCTTGAATAGCTGCTCCTGCTGCAACAACTTCATCAGGGTTTATTCCTTTATTAGGTTTTTTACCAAAGTATGCTTCTACCCATTCTTGTACAGCTATCATTCTTGTAGAACCACCAACTAATAATACTTCATCTATTTCAGCTGGAGATAATCCTGCATCTGATAAAGCTGTTCTTGTAGGTCCTTGAGTTGCTTCTACTAAATCTTTTGTTAAAGCATCAAATTTAGCTCTTGTTAATTTCATTTCTAAGTGTTTTGGTCCTGTTTGGTCCATAGTGATAAATGGTAAAGAGATTTGAGCTTCCATCATAGATGATAATTCTTTTTTAGCTTTTTCAGCAGCATCTTTTAATCTTTGATATGCCATTTTATCATTTAATAAATCAATTCCTTGTTCTTTTTTAAATTCTTCAGCTAACCATTTAATGATTCTTTCGTCAAAATCATCTCCTCCTAAATGATTATTTCCTGCTGTTGATAATACTTCTATAACTCCATCAGAAATTTCAAGAATAGATACGTCAAAAGTTCCTCCTCCTAAGTCAAATACTAGAACTTTTTCTTCTTTTTTCTTGTCAAGTCCATAAGCTAAAGCTGCTGCTGTAGGTTCGTTAATTATTCTTTTTACTTCTAATCCAGCTATTGCACCAGCATCTTTTGTAGCTTGTCTTTGGGCATCTGTAAAGTAAGCTGGAACTGTAATTACAGCTTCTTTAATTTCTTCTCCTAAATAAGCTTCAGCATCTTTTTTTAATTTTCTTAAAGTCATAGCTGAAATTTCTTGTGGTGTATATTCTTTTCCGTTAACTGTTACTTTATAATCAGAACCCATATGAGTTTTAATAGATGAAATTGTAGAATTTGGATTTGTTATAGCTTGTCTTTTTGCTATTTCTCCTACTACTATTTCTCCGTTATCTTTAATATTTACAACTGATGGTGTTGTTCTAGCTCCTTCAGCGTTTGTAATTATATTTGCTGAACCACCTTCCATTATTGCTACACATGAGTTTGTTGTTCCTAAGTCAATACCAATTACTTTAGACATTTTGTATTCCTCCTTAAATATTCCTAAAAATATTATATAAAAATTTTACTTTATTTACTTTAATTATTTTTTACATACTTTAACCATTGATGGTCTTATAACTTTTCCTTTTAACTTATATCCTTTTTGGAATTCAGCTATAATAAAATTATCTTGAAAATCTTCACTTGCTTCTACCATTACAGCCATGTGTTCCTCTGGATTAAATTCTTTTCCTTCTGTTTCTATTGTTTCTAATCCTTCAGATTTTAAAACTTCTTTAAATTGATTTAGTGTTAATTCAACACCTTTAACTAATCCTTCAAAATCATTTGTTTGTCTTGAAGTTTCTTCTGCTCTAGTTAGATTATCTATTCCATCTAATAATTTTGTTATTATTTTTTCAGAAGCAAATTTTCTAAGCTCATCCATCTCTCTTTCTTTTCTTTTGGTAAAGTTTTGAAAATCAGCTTGTTTTCTTAAATAAGATTGTTTCCAATCCTCTACTTCTGCTTTTAATTTTCCAATTTCTTCTTGAATAGCTTCTATTTCATTTAATTCTTCTTTTGTTTCTTCAGTTTTTTCTTCTGAACATTGACAATTTTCTTCACCACATTGACATTGGCAAGTTTCATTTGTTTCTTTTTCTAATTCATGGATAGAATCTTTTTTTAATTCTTCTGACATTACTATCTCCTTTATTTTTTCTTATTTCCAATTAGTTTTTCTTTATTTATATTTTTTTCAACTTCTTTACTAATATAATCTATAAGTCCCATAGTTTTTGAATAAGGCATTCTTTTTGGACCAATAACTCCTATAACTCCTTTTGAATCACCTTTTTTATATACAGAATATACAAAACTAAAGTCCTCTAAACCTTTTATTGGTAAGTCATCTCCTAAAATAACATTTACTTTTCCTTCTATATATTCATTAGAATTTACAATACTTTCAAAAATATTTCTAACTTCTTGTTTTTCATTAAAAATTTCAAGCACATCTAATATTTCATTTACATTTTTATTTTTAAATATGCTAGGAGAATTACTTAAATATAATTTTCCTTCTATATCTTTATAAATTTCCCTTTCAATATCATTATAGGCTTCAAAATTTTCTTTGATTAAATCTACTATTTCATGACTTTTTATCTTATGAGTTTTAATATTTCTATTAATTCTATCTGATAAAATCGCTAATTTTTCTTGTGTAATTCCAGTTTGTAATTTTATTTTTTTAGTAGATACATTTAAATCTTCAGTAACAATTATAGCTAAGATAAGATAATCATCAATATGAATTAACTCAACTTTTTTTATATTTTCTTTTCTATGGTCAGGTTCTATTACTACTGAAGCATAAGAAGTTAATTTTGATAATAAAGAAGATGTTTCTTTTAAAATATTATCTAAAGCATTCATCTTTTGGTCGTATTCATTATTTATTCTTTTCTTTTCTTCAATTGATAATTTTTCAACTTCCAAAAGTTCATTTAAATAATATTTATAACCTAAATCTGTCGGAATTCTTCCTGATGAAGAATGTGTTTTTTCAATAAATCCAGCATCCTCCAAATCAGACATAACATTTCTGATTGTTGCTGAAGATAATTCTATATTATATTTTTTCACAAGAGTTCTTGAACCGATTGTTTCTCCAAATGTAAGATAATAATCAATAATCGCATTAAGAACTAGTTTTTCCCTTTCACTCAGCATCTAATCACCTTCCTAAGTATTAGCACTCATTATTCAGGAGTGCTAACTAACAAATTCATAATATCATTTTTAAATATTTTTGTCAATAGTTTTTAAAATATTTTTTATTTTGAAAAATTTTGTGATTAGATAAAAATAAATAAATTTTTTTTATAAAAAAACTACTACATTAAGTAATGTAATAGTTTTCTAAATAAAATTATTTTTCATTAAAATATTCTTCTAAAAATTTTGCAACTCCATCATCATTATTAGAATTTTTTGTCACATAAGTACAAATTTCTTTTAACTCTTCTATAGAATCTTTCATAGCCACATTTATTCCCACTACTTGTAACATCTCTTTATCATTTTCAGCATCACCAAAGGCTATGCATTGGTTTATATCTATATTTTTCAATTCTAATATTCTTTTTAAAGCTTTTCCCTTATTAATATCCTTATTTAAAATTTCTAAATATAGAGGTTGAGTAAAAGTAATGTATGAATCTTTTCCTATTAAACTCTCTAATTCTTTTTTATAATTTTCTAATATTTCAGTTTTTCCTATTAAAACACCTTTAGTGATATTATTTTTAGGAAAAGTTTTTATATCCATTTTTGTAGGAATCAAACCTGAATTTTTTTTATAAATTTGTACACTTTCACTATCTAAATCATTAGCATACCATTTTTCATCCATAAAAATATTTAAATTTAATTTTTTTTCTTCAATATATTCAAATAATTTTATAGCTATATTTTCAGGTAATAATTTATTTTCTAAAATCTCTCCTGAAACTGTGTCTATTATTTTTCCACCATTATAACAAATTGCTGTCATTGGTATTCCAAGTCTATCTATTATTTTTGTAGTAGAAGCATAAGGTCTCCCTGTAACAATTAAAATTTCTATTCCTTTTTTATAAAGTTTTCTTAATATATTAACACTTCTATCTGTAACTTCTTTTTTATCATTTAACAATGTTCCATCTAAATCTAAAGCAATAGCTTTTATCATTATTCCACCTCACAAATATTAGCTTTGCATCTTTCTCTCATTTTTATAAGATTTTTTATTTTAAATCTATAGCAAATAAACAATGTTATAGCTTCTAAATTCCATTGTAGTACTGTTATCCACCAGAAATAAGTTATTGGTTTTCTATTTAGATACAAGAAATAATACATAAGAGGAAGTCTTATTAACCAATTACAGACAAAACTTACTTTAAATGGAGTTTTAGAATCTCCCATCCCTTTAAAAGCTCCAGAAAAAGTCATTCCTAATGAAGTACCTATTTGTTGAAAACAACCTATTTGTAAACAAAGAGCCCCTAATTTTATTACTTCTATTTCATCACTTTTTATAAATAATTTTATTATATCTTTTGAAAAAAAGAAAAATATAATTCCAAAAGTTCCCATTATAATCCCTGATAAAATTGCTGTAGTATTTATATATTTTTTGGCTTTTACAAAATCTCCATCTCCAACACAATACCCTGTTAAAGCTGTACAAGCTAAAGAAAATCCCCAACCAGGCATAAAACTTATGCTTTCTATGGTAACTGAAATTTGATTTGCTGAAAAGGCTAAACTTCCTAAAGACATAACTATAACAACACCCATTAATTTTCCAATACTAAAAGAACCTTCTTGTAAAGAAGCTGGTATAGAAAATCTAAGAATTTCTTTAAGAATTTTTTTATCCACTTTTGAGAAAAATTTTAATTTTATAGGAAGTTTTTTTAATCTAAAAAATAAGAAAGTAAAACATGATATTCCAGCAGTAGAAGTAGCTATAGCTGCTCCTTTTACTCCTAATTCTGGTAAACCAAACTTTCCATAAATTAATAAATAATCAAGAACTAAATTTACACAATTTACTATCATAGCTCCATAAAGAGGAGTTCTTGTATCCTTACATCCTCTATATATTCCACTAAATAGATTTCCTAACATAGTAAAAAACATTCCAACTGAACAAATTCTTATATAAGAACTTGCCATTCCTATTATTTCTTTTTCAGCTCCTAAAAAATTTAAAATATTTCTTGCAAAAATAAAATATGTAGAAGAAACTGTTAAAGCTATAATAAATCCTATATTAAACCCTTGATTAGCAAACTTTATAGTTTTTTTCTCATCTTTAGCTCCAAGACCTCTAGCTATAATAGAAGTCATAGATACTGACAGTCCCATCCCTATAAGAGTATTCATTACAGTATACATAATTTCTGATGAAAATCCTACAGCTGCTACTGAATATTTCCCTCCATAATGTCCCACCATCATAGTATCAAATACCCAAACCAACATATAAAGTATCATCTCTCCAACAGCTGGAAGAGCCAACTTTAAAATTTCTTTTACATATCTTAAATAATCTTTCACTTTTATCCCCTCAATAATATAATTATCATAAAATTATAACATGAAAAAATAAATAAATCTATAAGTTATAAATTTATTTTCTTTAATTTTTATGCTATAATATTTTGAACTTATATAAAATTATAGGAGGAAAAATGTTGTTGCATGAAAATGAAGTTATTAATAATCTTCTAAATAAAAATCTAAAAATTATTCAAAGAAATGACTATTTCAATTTTTCTTTAGATTCTCTTTTAATCTCAAATTTTATTTCTCTAGGAAAGGGAGTTAATAAAGTTGTTGATTTAGGTACAGGTAATGGAGCTATTCCTCTTTTTCTTTCTGAAAGAACTAAAGCTAAAATAAAGGGGCTTGAGATTCAAGAAGTTTCAGCAAATCTTGCTAAAAGAAATGTTCAATTAAATAATTTAGAAGAACAAATTGAGATTATTAATGATGATATGAAAAATTGGAAAAAATATTTTAATCATGGTTCTCAAGATGCTGTTATAACAAATCCTCCATTTTTTAAATTTAATGGAAATCCTGAATTTTTAAATGACCTTGACCAACTTACTTTTGCTCGTCATGAAATAACTATAACTTTAGAAGAAATTATACAAATTGCCTCTTGCTTACTTAAAGATAAAGGATATTTTACTATGGTCCATAGACCAGATAGAATGTTAGAAATTTTAGATTTAATGAGAAAATATGGAATTTCTCCAAAAAAACTTAGATTTTGTCATACAAAATTAGATAAACAAGCTAAGATTTTATTAATAGAAGGAATAAAATTTGGAAAAGATTCTATGACAATATTACCTCCTTTAGTTGCTCATGATGAAGATGGGAATTATTCTCAAGAAGTTCTAAAAATGTTTGAACCAATTAATAATAAATAATAAAAAAACTGCTGTAAACTATTTTATTTTTAGTTTACAACAGTTTATTTTTTATCTTATTTTTATAAAACTAGGATTCATTTTTTCAAATGATGTTATATATTTTACATCTAATTTTTCTAACATTTCATAGGCTATTTTAAAATCTTTTGTAATATACTCTTTTTGATGTGAGTCAGAACCTATTGTTAATATCTCTCCACCTAATTCAAAATATCTTTTTAAAATTGGAAAATCTGGATAAACTCTATCTTCTCCATATCTAAATCCTGAGGTATTAATCTCTATCCCTTTTCCTCTAGAAATAATCTCTTTTAATATTTCATCTATAACTTCCATATGTTTTCCTATATCCATTCCTCTAAACTTAGGTCCACCATATCTTGTTATAAAGTCTATATGCCCATAAACACAATAGTTTTGAAATTTTTTTACATTCTCTAAAACAGTTTTAAAATAAAATTCTTGCATTTCATCTCTAGTTTTTCCAGCTTGTAGTATTCCAAAAGCTAAGTCAATACTGTTTATTCCATGTGTCGAAGCTATTACAAAATCTAAAGGATATTTGGATATTTTTTCGTTATAAAAATCTAAAGTATGTGGTTGTATTCCAGCTTCTATACCAAATTTTATTTTTATTTTATCTTTATATATCTCTTTTAATTTTAAAATTTCTTTTGCATATTCATCTAAATTAATATTCCAAGCACTACTCAAATCTTCCATTCCATGTTCTAAATGGTCTGTTATTGCTATCTCTTCCAATCCTAATTCTGTAGATTTTTCTATAATTTTTATTAAATCTTCATTTGAATCTCCTGAAAATCTACTATGAATATGATAATCACTATAAAACATTTTTTCTCCTAATTTTATTTTTTATAATTCATTATAATATAAGTTTTCTGTTGGGAAAACCATATCACAAGTAACATCAATACCTAATTTTCTTAAAAGTTGTTCATCTACTTTTCCTAGAATTATTGTAGAATGGGCTTGAGAACCTTTTAAGTTATTTAATTGGTCTATTGCTTTTTTAGCTCTCTCATCTGTCACAGCACAAATACTTAAAGCAATTAAAACTTCTTCACAATTAAGAGTTGGCTTTTTACTTCCAAAGTTCTTAATTTTTAAATTCATTATAGGCTCTAAAGTTTCTTGAGATAATAAATGAACTTCATCTTCTAAGCCAGCTAAATGTTTTATAGAATTTAATAGAGCTGAAGCTGCTGCACACATAGTTGTAGAACCTTTTCCTGTAATTATTGTACCATCATCTAATTGGATAGCCACAGCTGAAGAACTAGCTTCTTTATCTATTTTTTTAATTTTTTCAAGACGTTTTCTAGCTGCTACTAAAACTTCTCTATCCTCTTCTTTTAATTGTAATCCTTCCATTATCATTCTAGCTCTTTGGAAAGTTTCTTGGTCAATATATCCTTTTTTATATTCACAACCAGCATTTAAATATCTTCTTATAATTTCTTGTTCAGAAGCTTTTCTTACTACTTCATCATCGATTATTCCATATCCTACTCTATTAACTCCCATATCTGTTGGAGATTTATATTCAGATGGATTTCCTGTTATTCTTTCAATTATTCTTTTTAAAACAGGAAATGCTTCAATATCTCTATTATAGTTTACAGCAGTAAGTCCATAACTTTCTAAGTGGAATGGGTCTATCATATTTACATCTTTTAAATCAACAGTTGCTGCTTCATAAGCTATGTTTAAAGGATGTTTTAAAGGTACATTCCAAACAGGGAAAGTTTCAAATTTTGAATATCCTGCTTTTATTCCTTTTTTTCCTTCATGATATAATTGATTTAAACAAGTAGCTAATTTTCCACTTCCAGGTCCTGGAGCTGTAACAACTACTATTGGTTTAGTTGTTTCTATATAAGGATTTTTCCCATATCCTTCCTCACTAACTATCGTATCTACATCTGTAGGATAACCTTTTGTTGTTCTGTGTTTATAAACTTTTATTCCTCTATGTTCTAATTTATTTATAAATACTTTTGTAGCTGGTTGGTCTTCAAATCTTGTAATAACAACACTATTAACTTCTAATTCATAATCTCTTAAATCATCTATTAACTTTAGCACATCCATATCGTAAGTGATACCAAAGTCTCCTCTTATTTTATTTCTTTCAATATCACCAGCATAAACACATATAATAACTTCTACTTTTTCTTTTAATCTCTGTAATAATTTAATTTTAGCATTTTCATCAAACCCAGGTAAAACTCTTTTTGCATGTAAATCGAAGAAAAGTTTTCCTCCAAATTCCAAATATAACTTATCATAATTATTAACTCTCTCTAGTATAAATTTAGATTGTTCCTCAAGGTATTTATTATGATCAAATCCTATTTTCATAAATGCCTCCTAATTAATAAATTTTTAACAACTATCTATTCTACCATATTTTCAAAAAAATTCCAAAATATATTTTTATTTTATTAAAATTTTTACTTTATTTTTCTATAAAAAATAAAATATCTTTATATCTAATCAAAAATTATTTATTTGAAGCATTTTTCTTTTTTATTCTATTCCCATACTTTCTTTTTTTAGATTTTTCATCTATTTTATTTGAAATAGAAACATCTCTTTTATTTTTCATTCCTTTTTTTATTTTTGTTTTTTCTTTCATTACAGAAAATCCAAAAGTTCCTAAAACTTTTTTAGACATTGGAAAATATTCTCCATGACAATAATTAATAAGTTCTGCATTTTCAAAATGAATTTTTCCATTTTCATCTAATAAATTTTCATCAACATGCGAACCTACTACTTCAGCTAAAAATAAATCATGAGTTCCTAATGAAATTATATCTTTTACTTTACATTCAATATTAATTGGACACTCTTCAATATATGAACAATCAACATTATCACTAGGTATCATAGTAAATCCCATCTCTTTAATTTTGTCATTTGTTCTTCCTGAACGAACTCCACAAAAATCTACTTTTTCTGTAAGTTTTTTTGGTGGTAAGTTAACGGTAAATACCATAGTTTCTTTTATATACTCATAAGATAATCTTTCTGGTCTTATTGATATTGAAAGCATGGGAGGTTTTGTACAAACTGTCCCTGTCCATGCTACTGTAAAAACATTTTCTTTTCCTTCTGAATTTTTACTACTAATCAATACTACTGGTACAGGATTTAAAATAACACTCCCTTTAAAACCAATTTTTTTCATACTTCTCCTTTATTAAAAATTCTCTAAAATAATTTTTTCATTTTCTATAAATTTTTCTTTAGTCATATTATAAATATTATCTAAAATCTTAACTTTTAAAGTTCCATTTCCTTCAGTTTTATCAAGAGATTTTTCTGAAAGTTCTCCAGCTATTCCCATTAAACTTACTCCTAATGTCGCTCCCAACATATAATCTTTATTAGTTCCACAAGCACAACCTATAAGAGAAGCTGTCATACATCCTGTTCCTGTTACCTTACCTAATATATGAGTTCCATTTTTTATAATAGCTATTCTTTTTCCATCACTTATAATGTCATCTTTTCCTGTTATAGCTATAACTGTATCTAATTTTAAGGCCAACTCTTTAGCCATTTCATCAGCATTTTCTAATATTTCTATAGAGTCAACTCCTCTATTACTCATATTTTTTAATCCAGCTATAGATTTTATCTCTGCTAAATTTCCTTTTATTACAGAAAATTTTACATTTTTTAATAAATTATCTATTAACTCTTTTCTAGCTTTAGAAGCTCCAACTCCAACAGGATCCAAAACTACAGGCACTCCTAATTTATTGGCTATTTCTCCTGCTTTTACTACTATATTACACATTTGTTTATCCATTGTTCCTATATTTATCACTAAAGCTGAAGTAAAAGATAAAATCTCTTCTAATTCCTCTTCACAAAATGACATTAATGGAGAACCACCCATAGATAAAGTTATATTAGCACAATCATTTATTGTAACAGTATTTGTTATATGATACACTAACGGTTGTTTTTCTCTTATCTCTTTTATTATATTTCCTATTTGCTCTTTTTTCATTTTTCTTTCTCCTAAATTACTATCCACATATTTTTTTAAATTTTTAGTTGCTTCTTTTATATTTTCTTTTCCTAAAATTTCAGAAATAACAGCAACTCCATTTATTCCAGTTTTCATTACTGAAATAATATTATCCATATGTATTCCACCAATAGCTACATTAGGAATATTTATACTTTCTACTATATTTTTTAATTTTTCAAGTCCTAATGGTTCATTAATATCTTTTTTACTTCCTGTATAAAAAATAGTCCCTATTCCTAAATAATCTGCTCCATCTCTTTGAGCTTTTAAAGCTTCTTCTATATTCCCAACAGATACTCCTATTATTTTATCCGGTCCTAAAATTTCTCTAGCTTTTTTTAATTCCTCATCTTTTTGTCCTATATGTACTCCTGCTGCATCTACTGATTTAGCTACTTTTACATTATCATTTATAATTAACGGAATAGTGTATTTATCAGTTATTTTTTTTAATCTTTTAGCAATTTCTAAAAATTCTTCATCTGATATATATTTTTCTCTTAATTGTACAACAGTAGCTCCTCCAAGAATACTTTCTTCAACAGCTTTATATAAATCTCTACCTTTTAATATATCTCTATCTGTTACTAAATAAACAGAATAATCTATATTTTTATTCATAATTCATACCAGCCTTTTTATATAAATCAATAAAATGCCCAACTGGTCCTACTCCATGTCCAATAGAAAAAGAATTTTTTATAGCTTCAGTTATATAATCTTTTCCTTGACGAACTGCTTCTTCTACTGAATTTCCTTTAGCTATAAGAGAGGCTATAGAGGATGAAAGTGTACAACCTGTTCCATGAGTATTTATTGTATCTATTCTCACTCCAGGGAATTTTACTATTTCTCCATTTTCAAGTAATAATATATCTGTACAATTATCTTCTCTATGTCCACCTTTTACTAAAACGTTTTTAGCTCCAAGAGTTTGAATTTTTTTAGCTGCCTTTACCATTTCTTCTTCATTTTTTATTTCCATATCAGCTAATATTTCAGCCTCAGGAATATTAGGTGTTACTAAAGTTCCTAAAGCAACAAATTTCTTTAAAGCTTCAATAGCTTCATCTTTTAATAATTTATATTTACTTTTTGAAACCATAACAGGGTCTATAACAATATTTTTTACGTCATATTGTTTTAACATTTTTGTAATACTTTCTATTATTTCTATACTAGAAAGCATTCCAATTTTTACAGCATCCACTCTTATGTCTTCAAATATAACTTCTATTTGTTTTTCTATAATCTCTTTTGAAATTTCCTGAACTCCAAATACACCATTTGTGTTTTGGGCTGTTACAGCAGTAATAACACTCATTCCATAAACTCCTAAAGCACTCATTGCTTTTAAATCAGCTTGTATTCCGGCTCCTCCACAAGTATCAGAACCAGCAATTGTTAAAACATGTTTCATATAAACCTCCATTAATTATTTAAGATATTTTTTATAATTTATAATGAATACTACAATAAATATTTTTCTATAATTTCTATATCAGCTGGAGCCCAAACTAAAGATTTTAGATTTTCTCTTTTAAGCCATATTAGTGCTGAATGTTCTTTTAATTCTATTTTAGATAATAATTTACATTTTATAGCAATTATATTTACAGTCCCTCTTTCATATTTATGATAAGCATTTCCTATAATCTTTAATGGCTCTATATCACAATCTAACTCTTCTTTTATTTCTCTCACAATTCCTTGAAAATAACTCTCACCTTTTTCCAATTTTCCTCCTGGAAATTCCCAATTATTTCCTAAAATTTTATTTTCAGGTCTTAAAGTACATAAAATTTCATTTTTTTCATTTTCTATTATGGCAGCTACAACATCAATAATTTTTTCCATTCTTCCTCTCTTTTTCATTAAAAGATACAGATAGTTTAAATATCCAAAATATTATATCACTTAAAAATAATTGTATCAATAAAAAACTACATACCCATTATAAATGAGTATGTAGTCATTTTTACATTCTTTTATTAAATTATACTAATTTTTTTAATTCAGTTGCTACAAATTCTACATGTGGTCCTACTATTACTTGTACT